>JALGUK010000069.1 GCA_029820875.1 Candidatus Zipacnadia bacterium | reverse complement strand
CCAGACATCTCCATCGGCCTGCTGGGCAAGCGTGCCGACTGTTAGCCCTTTCGGGCCAACCAGATCGGGAGCGATTTCAGCCAGAGGCACCAGGACGAAAGCCCGTTGCCACATCCGTGGGTGCGGCAATATCAGTCCCGCCTCCCTCACCTGCATATTGTCATACAGCAACAGGTCCACATCAATGACTCGCGGGCCCCACCGCCCGCCAGGCCTGCGCCCCATTGTCTGTTCAACCGATTTGGCAAGCTCCAATAGCTCCTGCGGCGAAAGCCCGGTCTCGACGCTTATGACCATATTCAGGAACTTCGGCTGGTTTTCAACCCCGACAGGCATGGTTTCGTAAATTGAGGAACGCGCCTTCACCGTCAAGTTCGAATCAGCCATCAACAGTTGAATAGCGCGTTCCAAGTTCGCTCCACGGTCGCCGATGTTTGTTCCGAGTCCTAAATAAGCGCGTGACATGGACCTTTGCCCCGGCTGTTCAGTGTGATACGCGTGGATCAGAACGGCTCGACAATTGCAGGAGGTCACTGACATCTACAGATTGAAGCATCGCCAACGCGGCGTCAGTCACTCGAAACCCATGTTCATCTAAAGTCCGCTGACAATTGCGCCGCAACCGCGTGCGGAAAATGACATTCTCAGCAGCGAGCGTAACAACTTGCTGAATCTGAATCATGTCGAGGCGCTGGATTGCTTCATTGAGCGCCCTCACCAATTCAGCATCGGCGAAAGAAGCCAGGGACAGAGCGATACTGTAACGCTGCATAGCGGATGCAAAGTCACCGGTCTGCTGCTGGAGCGCACCAAGTTGGAAGTGCGCATATGGATCAAGCGGTGACGCTCGTACCAGCGCAGCGGCATAGTGGACCGCCTCGCCGAGTTTTTCCAGTTGCTGAGCCGCTGCGGCTGAGAACATCAGCACACTTGGGCTCTTTGGTGCCAGAGCTCGCAGCCGTGTACACACTTGGTCAGCGCGCTCTATGTCTCCCAATGCAAGCAGCGTTTGAGCCAGTGGCTGTAAAACGTCCACAGCGTCCGGGAACAATCCGGCGCTCTCTTCAAGTGTGTCCCGGGCCTCTGTCAAGCGCCCCAAAGAGTACTGCACCCGCGCCAGATGCAGCCATCGTCGCATGTCCGAAGGCACGGCGTGCACGGCTGCCTGCGAAACTCGAAGGGCAGCGTCCGGCTGGCCGTGAGCGAGGAACTCACTGACGAACTCCGCATAATGAATGTCGTTGGGAGCCAGTACAGGGATGACATCCAGGCACACCTCAAGCGCCTTGTCGTAGTCTTTTGCAGCAATCCAGTAGTGGCACTGAGCTATCCTGACTGCAACGGCGGAGGAATCAACCGTAGATGCGCGTTCCAAGAGGTTTGCCGCCGCACTCAACTGGCCCATCCGAACATGGACTTCAGCAAGGCGTCCCAAAGCCTCAGCATCGGTCAAATCCTGCTCCACCCCTGCAGAGAGTTCAGCCATAGCCTCCCTGAGCATGCCCTTTTCCACATAGCAGTTCCCAAGTCCCACATGCGCATCTCGAAGAAGCGACGGTAACTTAGCGGCCGTATTCAATTCCTGCCGCTCCAGAGCCGGGCGCATCACGGCTGCATATGCAATGCGCCTGAGCATACGTCGAAAAAGCCTGATCGCCTCGTCATATCGCCGCTCGCTTGCCAGTGCAACAGCATCGGCATACAACGATTCAATCTCACTTTCGCTTTCTGCCCGCCGCCGCATAGCCACAAATACCCCTTGCACATGTAAGTTCAAGTTACCGGTTCCAGCCCACCAGGCCCCTGCTCGATAGCGGGACTTCGGACGTCGGTGGATGCCTCCGGCGCATCTGTTTCCTCTGGCGCAGCTTCGGCCGGCTCCTCGGGCGATTTCGACTGATGTAGGTCTCGTCCTTCGATAATCGCCTGGAGTTCCTCGGCCTCTAATGTTTCCTTTTTTAGTAACTCCGTCGCCAAACGCTCAATCTTTTCCATGTTCTCGCTGATGATGGTCTTTGCCGCATCGTACCTTCTCTCAATCAGGTCCCGGATTTCCCCGTCGATGGCGTTGGCCATCTCCTCGCTGTAGTCTTTCTCCTCCACGAGGTCACGACCGAGGAACACAGGGCCGTGCTTCTTTCCAAAGGTGCGATGGCCAAGCGTCTCGCTCATTCCGTACTCACATACCATGGCCCGTGCAATTTTAGTGGCCTTTTCGAGGTCATCTTGGGCGCCGGTCGTCAACTCGTTGAATATCAATTCCTCGGCGGCCCGGCCTCCCAATGCGAAAGAGATGGTGTTCAGAAGCTCCTCTCTGGTCATCAGGTAGCGGTCCTCCATAGGAAGCCGCATGGTGTAGCCCAGGCTCATGCCACGCGAGAGGATTGTCACCTTCTGCACCGGGCCGAAGTCGGGAAGAAGCGCGCCCACAAGGGCATGGCCCGACTCGTGGTAGGCAATAATCTTCTTCTCCTTATCACTGATAATGCGGCTCTTGCGTTCCGGCCCGGCAATGACCTTATCCGTAGCCTCGTCGAAATCTTCAGGCTCGATCTGCTTCTTTTGCCGGCGGGCCGCAACCAGAGCCGCCTCGTTTACCAGATTCTCAATGTCTGCGCCTGAAAACCCGGGCGTTCGGCGAGCCAGCAGGTCTATATTCACATCTTCACTGACCGGCTTGTCCTTGATGTAGAGTTGAAGGATTGCCTTGCGCTCATTGACATCTGGGTTGTTCACTACGACCCGCCGGTCGAAGCGGCCCGGGCGCAGCAACGCCGGGTCGAGGACATCCGGACGGTTTGTAGCTGCGAGCAGTATAACATCAGCGTTCGCCTCAAAACCATCCATCTCCACAAGCAACGCATTCAGCGTTTGTTCGCGTTCATCGTGCCCTCCGCCGAGGCCGGCGCCCCGCTGCCTGCCGACCGCGTCTATCTCATCAATGAACACAATAGCCGGCCGGTGCGCCTTGGCCTGGTCGAACAGATCGCGAACCCGTGATGCACCGACACCGACGAACATCTCAACGAAGTCCGAGCCGCTGATGTAAAAAAAGGACACGTCTGCTTGGCCGGCGACGGCTCGGGCAAGCAACGTTTTTCCACATCCCGGAGGACCGAGCAGCAACACGCCCTTGGGTATCTTCGCGCCGAGACTGCGGAAACGCTCGGGGTCCCTAAGGAATTCCACAACTTCGACCAGTTCAGCCTTCACTTCCTCCATGCCAGCTACGTCATCAAACGTAACCTTGGGAAAGTTGTCGGCGAGCATTTTGGCGCGACTGCGCCCGAAGGTCAATGCCTGTCCGCTGGTACCGCGAAACTGCCGCATCATCATCAGCCACAGGACGATTAACAGCAGCAGCGGCAGCCCAATCATGCCTGCATACGTTATGATGTAGTCCAAGGCGGTACGGCCCTTGATGTCAATCACTATGTCTGGATTGACGCTTTTGAGGTCGGCCATGTAGACTTGAGCCTCAGGAGGAAGCGTTGTTACGACCTTGGTTTTATGTTCCTCGGCCGTGCGAATACCCTCGGCCTTGTCCTGATTGCCGATTACAGTAACCTTTTTGATTTCGCCCTTTTCCACGTAGCTAAGGAACTGAGTGTACGCGGCCTCCACTACTTGCGGCCGGCCGGTGTTGACGTCCACCATCCTTACAAAAAGGTAGACTAGTAACACCATCGCGACAATTGGGATAATCTGATTAGCTTTCATCACTACGCCTCCACCCCCCGTTCGCCGTGTATTCACTGTCAGCGGGCCTGGCGCTAAGATGCACCGCCGTTTGCGTCTTATCGGTCAGCCGTGCACGGTGGTCAATCCTATGTCCCACCACCCATAGCACCGTTCCGTCGGCTTTCGTGACGATAGGCACTCTCCTCCGCTGGAGCTGGGGTACTTTCTCGTCAACAAAAAAGTCTTGCAGTTTCTTGCTTCCTTTTAATCCCAGAGGCTCGAAGCGGTCGCCCACACGCCATGTTCGAACGCGCAAATCGCGCTCACAATAAGTGATGTCAAGCCAGGCGTCCCAACGTCCTCCAAGCTGCTCTGCCGGCGGAGGAGCCTCTACGCTCGCATCAATCCACAGCTCCCCACCCGGTGCAAGTACGGTACCGGGCACAGGCAGCCGGCTCTCCTCGTCATGCCTTTCATCGACACCACGTGCTGCGTTGCGCATCAATTCCACAACTTGATATCCTCGACGCCCCACCACTCCTCCCGGCAGATGTACCTCTGAGCCGGTCGCCCCGCCGTGGAACAACCCGCAGAGTGCAGCGATATGCCTCTGCCCCACGTCCTGCAAATCACCCCGAACCTGCCGCAACGCCTCGCGAATGACACGTCTCAGAAGCCCAACCGGCAACGCTGCGGCATCGGACAACCGCAGCTCCACCACTCCGGGTTCTCGCTTAATGGTCACAGAGTCAAGAGTCTTTCGGGTCAGATCCGCCAAAACTTCCGCATCGTCATGCAGCAATGTCACTGTCTCGAGTATCTTCTGCTCAACATCAGTCTCAAGCTCGGCTTGCAGAATCGGCAGAACTCTGTGACGCACCCGCGGGCGCAGAAAGCGTTCGTCAAAGTTCATGCGGTCGGTACGCGGCAACAGTCCTCGATTTCGACAGAATGCTTCTGTTTCCCTCCTACTGACGCGAATGAGCGGGCGCACTATATCGCCGCGCCGCGGAGGAATGCCCTGCAGACCGTCCAGCCCCGCACCGCGCATCAGGTTTATCAACACAGTCTCTGCGACGTCGCTTCCAGTATGTCCCAGTGCGATTTTTTTCGCTCCTGTCCTGTGTGCAAGCTGCCGAAGAAAAGCATATCGTGCCTCCCGTCCAGCCTGTTCAATACCTATGCCACGGTCTCGCGCCAGCGCTCCGATATCGCTCTTCTCGACCACACATTCGAGCGAAAGGCTTCGGGCTACATCTTGCACGAACTTCACATCCGCGTCGGCCTCGGCCCCCCGAAGCCCGTGGTGGAGGTGCCCCACGATCATGGCAATGTCTAACTCCGGAGCCAGGTCATGCAGCACATGGAGCAAAGCGAGCGAATCCGGCCCCCCTGATACCGCGACGACCACGCGTTCGCCCGGTTCTAACATCTCAAACTCGCTGATTGTACGCCGCACTTTGTCGTGCAATAGCCCGCTCACTGCCTCCCTGACAGTCTTGTACCCCAATTTACAGCTTTCCTAACAGCGTGGAGGCTTCGCTTCAGTTCCCGACAAGGGGTGGTCCTGACCGTAGAATGCGCGGCAACAGTTCATGCCCGTTTTCAATCAACACGCCTGCGGCGCGACATTCATCTTCCGTCAGGGCAGAAGCGTCAGAGCTACCTATGCTCTGACACGGCGGCACAACAACGAAGGGTGTCGGATCAGCCACGTGCGTCCGCACCGCAATCGGGGTTAGATGATCGGCCAACACAAGCATCCCCCAGTCCCTGCCCGGCTCCCCCAACTCGCGGATTAATGTACCGATGACCTTTTCATCCACCTGCTCGATCGCCCAGGTTTTCTTCTCGATGTCCCCCGCGTGGCCAGCCTCGTCAGGCGCCTCTACATGCAAGTAAACAAAATCCACCTTCTGAAGAGCTTCCACGGCATGGTTAGCCTTAGACTCGTAGTCGGTATCCAAGTAGCCCGTTGCGCCGGGAACATCAATCTTCTGAAGCCCCGCCGCAACACCTATGCCCTTGATAAGGTCAACCGCCGCAATAACCGCCCCGGGCCTGCCGAAACGCAGTGCAAACACAGGGAGATTCGGGGGCAGACCCTGGCCCCACGGCCAGACGGCGTTCGCCGGGTTTTGCCCGTCATCGCGACGGCGCCGGTTGATGTCATGGTCATCGAGAATCTCGAGGGAGTCGTAAATCAATTGCCTCAGCGTGTTTTCCTCGTCGCCCTGTGGCATGTACTTTTCCCAGGGTCGGCCGATTATATCATGCGGTGGTGTCGTAACCGCATCCACAGGGCCGCCATCCCACAGGAGGCTGTGGCGGTAACTGACTCCCGGGAAGAAGCGGATGCGCGGAGTACCCAGTTTCTCGTCCAACAGGTTAATCAGCACCCTGGCCTCGTCGGAGCTGATGTGGCCGGCGCTGTAGTCAATCAGCGTCTCTCCGTCGGTGGTAATGAGGTTACACCGAAATGCGACCACTCCTTCTTCAAGAGGCAGGCCCATCGCGAGCGCTTCGAACGGCCCTCGCGCAGTATAATATCGAAGCGGATCGTAACCAAGAATGCTAAGGTTGGCTACATCGCTGCCCGGATTCATCCCATCCGGAATCGTTCTCGCCAGCCCCACCGTACCACAGCGCGCCAACGCGTCCATGTTGGGCGTTCGAGCCGCCGCGAGCGGCGTACGGCCGTCGAGTTCATCCAGCGGCCAGTCGGCCATACCGTCAGCAACAACAATGGCGAACTTCATCACGACGGTGCCCCCAGCTTGTTACTGCACACCTTCCGGATCACGACCGACAATCCGCCGATGCACCGTCAGATAGATCTCGCGGGTCCGCGCGACTACGTCATCTGGCAGTGTCGGCCCCGGCGGCTCCTTGTTCCAGTCCAGCGTTTCAAGATAATCCCGCACGTACTGCTTGTCGAATGCCTCTTGTGGCCGTCCGACCTCATAGTTGTCGATATCCCAGAAGCGCGAAGAATCCGGCGTCAGGCACTCGTCTATCAGCAACAGTTCCCCGTCTGCCAGCCCGAACTCGAACTTTGTATCCGCCAGCAAGAAACCTTTCTGCTCCAATTGCGCCGAAGCGAACTCGAAAACTCGCAGCGCTGTGGCGCGCAGCCGCTCGGCGAGTTCGGCCCCGACGATGTCTGCAGCCCGTTCAAACGATATATTTTCATCGTGCCCGGACGCCGCTTTCGTCGCTGGCGTAAAGAGCGGTTCCGGAAGCTTTTCCGACTGCCGGAGGCCGGGCGGTAATTGAAGGCCGCCAATCCGGCCCGATTCCTGGTACTCCCGCCACCCTGAGCCCGCCAGGTACCCGCGCACCACACACTCTATAGGTATAACTTGAGCTTTCTTGACCAACATGCTACGCCCAGTCAACAGCTCAGTGAACGGTCGAACGGATTGCGGGTAGTCCGCAGGTTCGGTACTCAGGACGTGATTCGGGACGATGTCGCGGGTCCGCTCGAACCAATAGGCAGAGAGGCTGTTGAGCACCTTCCCCTTGTCGGGTATGCCATTTGCCATAACGACATCAAAAGCGCTGATACGATCCGTCGCAACAATCAGCAGCGCGTCCCCGAAGTCGTAAATGTCGCGCACTTTACCGCTGGAACGGGAGACAGCACCCGGCAAATCGGTCCTGAGGATGGCTTCGCTCATTGTTCAATCCCGCTCCCTGGTATAGCCCTGTCAGGGTCTTTAAGACCGTGACCAGTGACCGTGCATACCACCGTCGGACGGTTCGTGCCGAAAAAGCCTCTCTGCGCCAGGAGCTTCACACCTGCAACGCCGGCGGCCGAGGCAGGCTCAACGAAAATCCCCTCGACTTTCGCGAGCATCTGATAGGCTTCGAGAATTTGCTCGTCTGTGACCTTTTCGATCAGCCCTCCCGACTTGTCCCGCGCCGCCTCGGCGTCCTTCCACCGTGCAGGATTCCCAATCCGTATCGCGGTTGCCACAGTCTCCGGATTGCTCACGGGGTGTCCGTCCACGATAGGGGCTGCGCCGGCGGCCTGGAAACCAAGCATTTTCGGGAGGGTTTCGATTCTCCCCGCGCGCTGATATTCCTCATAGCCCCGCCAGTAA
>JALGUK010000068.1 GCA_029820875.1 Candidatus Zipacnadia bacterium | reverse complement strand
GCAGCTATCACGAGGTCCGCGCCGGCCTCAGCGAATGTCAGTGCGATGGCCCTCCCGATCCCGCGGCCGCCGCCGGTGACAATAGCAGATTTCCCCTCAAGCAACATGGAATTTCAGCTCCTTGATAGGTACAGCCCCGACTCGCCGCGGCATATGTTCCCCTCCAATGGCGCATTTCCCATGACCGCGGTGAGTTGCTTCAGGAGCTTGCGGGGATGAGCGGGTTTGAGGATATAGCCGGCCGCACCGGCATCCAAGGCTCTGCGTTCGAAGTCCATATCGTATTGCGCCGTCAGCATAAGAACGGGGATGTCCCGCGCCTGGTCGTCCTCCTTCATATGACGAAGGGCTTGCATCCCGTCCATCTCAGGCATATCAATGTCCAACAGGATTGCATCTGGCCGTTGTGCACTTGCAACCTTGACCGCGTCGAGACCGTTTTCGGCCTCGAGTACCTCGTAACCCTCAGCCTCCAGGCACCACCGCAGCGCGTGGCGGACCATCGGCTGGTCATCCGCTACCAACACCCGCCTGCCCCCGGCCTTTTTTGCGCTCCCTATTTTAATCAGTGTGCCCTTGGCCGAGCTTTCCTCGATGGCGAGCATCACCTCGAGGGTGTGCCGCTCAGCTTGCAGGTTGCGGCGATAGGTCCCCTCGCCGCGGGCGGCGGCGATGAACTCAGATGTCTCAGGAACGTACATATCCTCCACTGAGTACCCTTCCGGCAGCGGTATGTCCTCCCAGACGGACTCCGCGGGCCATTCCGGCTCCTCCGTGCAGACCCGCAGGTGGTACCAGTCCCAGATGGCGGCACCGGGATCGCACGCCAGCCGCCGGTGCATTCCCCATGGGCGCTGGAACATATCGCAGTGGAGCACCACGGAAACGTTATTGGCGGTCTCCATGACCACATCGTAGTTGTCGAAGCCCTTGGTCCCCTCGATGTGGAGCCTGTCGCGCGCCATGGCCACGACGGCTTCTATCGGCCCCGCGAGGAACTCCGCGAGGTGAATCTCGTGCACGAGAATATCCCAACCCATCCCACCCTGGGCCCTGTCGGAGGCATAAAACTGCCGGTAGTCCTCCCACGGATGCCAGTTGGCGACATGGTGGCCGGTGTCCAGGAGCAGCGACACCGGCCGGGCGAGCTTGCCCGAGTCGAGCATCTGGCGGACGCGCTGGTGGTTGACGTGGTGAAGATAGGTACAGCTCGGGGCGACGAGGACGTTTTTGCTGGCGGCCAATGCGATGATTTCATCCATCTCGGCCAGCGTATTGGTCATCGGAGCCTCGCTGAAGACGGGCTTGCCTGCCTCGATGGCCGCTTTGATGTACCGGCTATGCAGGTGAGGGGGGACAGAGACGAAGACGGCATCCGGCTCCGCTGCGATGGCGTCGTCAAACGACTCGAATGTTTTGACGCCGTGCTTCTCCTCAATCTCCTGCCGGCGGTCCTCACGGACGTCGAATGCAATGATTTCTCCCGCCTCAAGCGCAAGCAGGTTCCGCGTCCGTCTGCGTCCCATAGAACCACAGCCAACTATGAGCAATCGCATTGGTCCTCGCCTCATTTCGTGCCTGGGTCGGGAGACTACTATAGCGTGGTTCGACGACAAGTGCACAAGCTCCTTCCCCGCTCTCTTTTCCCTACCTATTCACCTTATCCGGTCCCTTGCGAAATCCTCTGCGGCCAGGCGGTTATTGAGTGCCATCAGTGGTCACACCCATTTTTCGACCTCCGGAGCCTATAAGGGCGCTGGCAGGCGAACCCGGGCACTCGAGGGTGCCATGGAGGACGAGCACCAGCCCAAGTCCGGAACCCTTTGCCTTCTCAACATAAATCCTGTATAATAATAATAGAGGGTGGCAGATTGAAAGCAGAAATTATTTCAGTCGGCACCGAGCTTCTGCTCGGACAGATTACGGACACTAACGCAACTTATATTTGCCGCAGACTCGCCAGCATCGGCATTGATGTGCACTTCCGCTCGACTGTGGGCGATAACTGGGACAGGATGACCTCCGTCCTACGCGGTGCGCTGGAACGCGCAGATGTCGTGATTACTACCGGAGGTCTTGGTCCCACCAGTGATGACATCACCCGCGAAGTCATCGCGCAATTGACAGGCCGGCCTCTGGAGCTTGACTCCTCCGCCGAACGACATCTCCGTGAAATCTTCACAATTTACCATCCGGAAATGCCGCTGAGCAATCTAAAGCAGGCCATGGTCCCGCGGGGTGCACGGCTGCTCCCAAACGACCGAGGCACGGCGCCGGGCTTGCTCATTGAGCACGATGGACAGGTCATCATCGCTCTCCCCGGTCCCCCGCACGAGATGCAGGCGATGCTCGATGGGAGTGTGCTCCCGTACTTGCAGAAGAGGTCCGGGAAGGGGAGCCTAATCACCAAGTCCCGCGTTCTGCGGCTGTGTGGGATAGGCGAGTCGTCAGCGACAGAGCGGATAAGGGACCTTTTAGACGCCCAGACGGACCCCACCATCGCTCCGCTGGCATCACCGGGGGAGGTCCACCTCCGTATTACGACCAAGGCCTCAGACGAGGCCCAGGCAGACCGCAAGATAGCACAAGCGGAGGCGGAGATCCGCAAGCGCCTGGGCCGGCATATCTTCGGTGTAGATGACCAGACTCTTGAAAGCGTGGTCGGTGACCTGCTACGAAAGCAAGGAAAAACGTTGGCGGTGGCCGAGTCCTGTACCGGAGGCCTTATCGGCAGCCGTATCACCGACGTCCCGGGCAGCTCGGATTACTTCCTGGCCGCTCTCGTGACCTACAGCAATACCGCGAAGATTCAGTTGCTGGGCGTCAATGCCGATACGCTGCAAGCGAAGGGGGCCGTCAGCGAAGAAGTCGCCTGCCAGATGGCTGCCGGCGTGCGCCAACGCATAGGAGCCGATGTGAGCATTGCAACCACCGGAATCGCCGGCCCCACAGGGGGCACGCCTGACAAGCCCGTGGGACTGGTCTACATAGGCATCGCAGACGATGACGGCGTAAGCTGTCAGCGCTTTGAGGCGTTCGGCAATCGAACGCAAATCAAGTACAGGGCATCCCAGGCGGCATTGGATTGGTTGAGGAGGAAACTTATGGCCGACGGAGAATGATAAAAGTTACACCTTTTACCCATGTCTTTGCGGAGGAAGAGTCATTCGTCTGTTTATTGCAGTGCCGTTGAGCGATGAGCTGCGCCAGGCGGCTGAACAGGTTCAGGAGGAGCTGAAGAGGACCGCCGCAGGTGTGAAGTGGGTCGAACCAAAGAACTTGCACGTGACGCTTAAGTTTCTGGGCGAGACGCACGAAAGCCAAGTTCCGGCGATCAGCGATGTAATGCGCCGCGCGGCGATGTCGCAGCCGCCCTTCCGCATCGTTGTAAGGGGGGCAGGAGCATTTCCGAGTGCTCGTCGGCCACGGGTCATCTGGCTGGGTGTCAGCGAAGGATTTGAGTCACTTTCGGCTATTGCCGAGCGCATCGAAGACGGCCTGGCGAAGCTCGGCTTCGAACGAGAGGAACGTCCGTTTCGGGCGCATATTACCATCGGTCGCCTGCGGACGCCGCGACGGATTGAGCCGCTGACCGCGGAGCTTGACTTGATGGGAGCGCGGGAGTGCGGCGGGATGACGTGCGAGAGCATCGTGCTGATGCGTAGCGAGCTTTCACGGTCCGGGCCGACCTATACAGCGCTTGAAACCGTGACGCTGAGCTGCTGAAAGGTTGACATTTAAGAGCAGGAGGGCTGGTAGTGGGAACGAACGAGAAAAAGGACGACCGCGAGCGTGCTCTAAGCATGGCTCTGGGTCAGATCGAAAAGCAGTTTGGTAAGGGCGCGATTATGCGGCTTGGCGAGCAAGTTGCTGCGCCGGTTGAGGCGATTCCGACGGGCGCGGTAACGCTTGACGTCGCGCTCGGTGTCGGCGGCCTTCCGCGAGGGCGGATAGTTGAGATCTACGGTCAGGAGGGCTCCGGGAAGACCACATTGGCCTTGCATGTCCTGGCGGAGGCGCAAAAGCGGGGGGGAACCGTCGCTTTCATTGACGCGGAGCACGCCTTCCCGCGCGAGTATGCGGAGCAAATCGGCATCAACCTCGATGAACTCCTAATCTCCCAGCCTGACACAGGGGAGCAAGCGCTGGAGATAGCCGACATTCTGGTGCGCAGCGGCGGCATTGATGTATTCGCGCTCGATTCGGTGGCAGCTCTTGTGCCGAGGGCGGAGATGGAGGGGGAGATGGGCGACAGCCATGTGGGGCTGCAAGCACGGTTAATGTCGCAGGCCCTACGCAAGCTCGCAGGCTCAGTTTCCCGGTCCGGCACAGTAGCTCTTTTCATCAATCAGATTCGCGAAAAAATCGGCGTCATGTTCGGCAATCCGGAGACCACCCCGGGAGGAAGGGCGCTTAAATTCTGGGCTTCCGTGCGACTCGAAGTACGCCGCCGCGAAGCGATAAAGCGTGGGACGGAAATTCTGGGCGGACGCGTGCGGGTCAAGGTTGTCAAGAACAAGGTCGCCCCCCCGTTTCGAACGGCGGACATGGATATCATATTCGGCAAGGGCATCTCCCAGAGCGGGTGTATTCTGGATTTGGCAACCGACCTGGGAATCATCGAAAAGACCGGAACGTGGTTCAGTTGGGGTGATGAGCGTCTCGGTCAGGGCCGCGACAATGCGCGGACGTATCTGGAAGAGAACCCGGAGATAGCAAACAAACTGTTAGCCGAAATTTATGATGCTGTCGGCCTTCCCGCGCCCGGTGAAACGCAGACACCACAAGGCGAGGATGAGGGGGAAGATGCCGAGGACTGACTGCGATATATCAACCTCTGAGAGACCGCAACGTAGGCCGACGCGAAGTTGCGTGTTGGCTTGCTGGAAGACATTGTTTGAATACGGGAGGGGGGTGATTATTGGAAATCGAGCATTGGCTTGTGGCACATATCCAACGGGTCGGTAAGTCAATGGACCGTTTCGACGTGGTTTTGGATGACAGTCGGAAGTTTCGTGTGCGGGCCGAGGTGCTTATGCGGCTGGGAATCTCAATAGGCCGGGAGTTGAGTCAAGCTGACCTCGAGCGGCTCAAGCAGGAAGCAGAGCTTGCCGAGGCCAAAGAGGCCGGCTTTCGACTGTTGGCCCACCGGGCCAGAACAGTCGCAGACCTTCGGAAACGCCTAAAGAGCCGTAAGTTCTCCGCGCGCGCGATTGATGAGACCGTACGGATACTTAAGCAGCAAGGACTGCTCGACGACGAGGCCTATGCAAAGCAGTTCATCCACGATTGTTTGACGATGCGGCCTATGGGTGCCCGGAGAATCATCCAAGAGCTGTGTCGGCGTGGCGTGGACGAGGACTTGGTTCGGGACGTTGTAAATTCTCTTGTAGACCAAGCCACTGAGACGCGGGCCGCCCTCAGGGCCGCCCGACAGAGATTGGAGCGCTTGAAAAAACTCGACGAAGATGCAGCCCGCCACAAAGTACGTGCTTTCTTAGCTAGACGTGGTTTCGACGAAGATGTGATTGACGATGTAGTAGATACAGCTTGCGGGCTGCCCGGGGGAGCTTAGGCTCCCCGCTGAAAAGATAGGGGTGATCCACCCGGTCAGCCGACCACAGGGGGTGTTAACATAGATGCCTGAAGGCCTTGCGTTACTTTTCGTAATTGCAGGCGTCGTTATTCTTCTTGCTGTGGTGGTCTGCATCAGTGTTCGAGATTACAAACGTCGAGTCGAAAACGAGCTTGCCGAAGAACATCGTCGCATTGAAGAGGATCGCCGTAGAGCCGCTCGGGAAGCCGATGAAAACAAGAAGGAAATTATCCTCGCTGCCAAAGAGGAAGCGCTGAAAATCCGGCAGCAAGTCGAAGACGAAGTTCGAGTGCGACGTGCGGAAGTGCAGAAAGCCGAAAGCCGTCTCGATAAACGTCAGGAAACGCTTGAGAATCGTCAGGCTGAGCTTGAAAAAAGAGTTGAAGAGGTCAAGGCGCGCGAGGCCGAGGCTGCGGCAGCGCAGGAAGAGGTTCAGCACACCCTTAAGCTCCAGCGCGAAGAACTGCAGAGAATTTCCGGCCTGACCGCCGATGAGGCCAAACGCGCACTGCTTGCCGCCATCGAGCAGGAGATCCGGCACGATTCCGCCAAGCTCCTGCGCGAGATTGAGGAAGAGACCCGCCGAGAGGCGGACAGGCGTGCCGCCAAAATCGTTACAACGGCCATCCAGAGATGCGCCGTGGACCAGACAACTGAAACGACCGTCTCGGTCGTGCCCCTTCCCAATGACGAGATGAAGGGCCGGATTATCGGGCGCGAGGGACGCAATATCCGTGCGTTCGAGCAGCTTACCGGCGTGGACCTCATAGTTGATGACACTCCGGAGGCTGTAGTCATATCGGCGTTCGATCCCATCCGTCGGGAGGTTGCACGACTGTCGCTGGAAGCGCTTGTGGCGGATGCGCGTATCCATCCCGGCAAGATTGAGGAAGTTGTAGAGCGGCAGCGGAATGAAATCCAGAACCGGATTCGAGAGGCCGCTGAGCAGGCTGTACTGGAGACCGGCGTCACCGGGCTTCACCCGGAATTGCTGCAGTTATTGGGGAAGCTACATTACCGGACCAGCCTGGGCCAGAACGTGCTCAGGCACTCCATCGAAGTGGCGCACCTTGCCGGCATGATGGCCACCGAGCTGGGTGTGGATGTAGATGTGGCTAAGCGGGCCGGCCTGCTGCACGATATCGGCAAGGCGGTCGACTTCGAGGTCGAGGGACCACACGCCATAATCGGCCGAGACATCCTGAAGAAGTACGGCGAATCCGAACCCGTCACACATGCAGTGGCGGCCCACCATTCGGAGGTCGAGCAGCAGAGCGTCGAGGCGGTCCTGGTCCAGACAGCAGATGCCATCTCCGCATCACGCCCCGGTGCCCGACGCGAGCCACTGGAAGCTTATATCCGCCGTCTCGAACGTCTGGAGGCGATAGCCGACTCATTCGACGGTGTCGGCAAGTCCTACGCGATTCATGCCGGACGAGAGATTCGGGTAATCGTAAAGCCTGAGAAGGTTGACGACCTGGGAACGGCCCGCCTGGCAAAGAACATGGTCAAGACCATTCAAGAGCAACTTACATACCCGGGCCAGATCCGAGTGACCGTCATACGTGAAACCCGTGTGAGCGAGTACGCGAAGTGATTGTGGAGCAGCCCGTCTCTGCAGCGCCAGGCGGCTCCGCTTGGAAAGCGAGTGTTCTGTGAAGCTTCTGTTTATAGGGGATATCGTCGGCCGTCCGGGCCGCCGTGTTGTCGCGGCGCTGGTTCCACAGCTCAGAGCAGAACTTGGCCTTGACCTAGTAATCGCAAACGGCGAGAACGCCGCGGCGGGATTCGGCCTGACCGGCCCGACGGTGCAGCAAATTCTGGACGCGGGTGTGGACCTAATCACAACCGGCAACCATGTCTTCGCCAGAAAGGAAGCCTATGATGTGCTGGATACCAATGAGCGGGTGCTCCGCCCCGCGAATTATCCGCCTGGGGTTCCAGGTCGTGGCTCGGCGGTTTTATCCGCCGCCAACGGAACACCCGTAGGCGTCCTGAACATCATGGGCCGAGTTTTCATGCAGCCACTCGACTGTCCCTTTCGCGTGGCGCAGCGCGAAATCGAAGCGCTGGCCGAGCAGGCCGCAGTGATTGTGGTGGACATGCACGCGGAGGCTACCTCCGAAAAGTGCGCATTCGCACGGTACTTCGACGGCCAAGTCAGCGCGGTAATGCCGGCATGACCGGACCGGATGATTCTGTCATCGGTGTCAGGCTTGAAGAGGTAATTACCCGTTTCTTGACCCAAATGCCGGCGAGATTCCGCGTTCCTGATACTGAGGGCACGTTACGAGGTGTTGAAGTAACTTTTAATCCTTCTACTGGGAGGGCTGAGAGCATCCGCAGAGTCGTCGAAGCAGGTCTATCAAGCCATTGATGCAGTCTTGTTCCTATCGGCTGACAATACCAGGCCTGGTAGCAAAGAACATAGACAGCAGGCTCGGGGCAGTGAGAGGAAACTTGTCGGAGCAGACGTCAGTTTCCCAGTCACTGGGCTAGCCGATCACTGTCCTTTGTCAAAGGGGGAACCAGCATTGGATGTCCTCAAAGTTTCATCGAAATCGAATCCGAACTCGGTTGCAGGGGCCCTGGCCGGAGTAATACGAGAGAAGGGCAGGGCCGAATTGCAGACCATCGGAGCGGGTGCGCTCAATCAAGCGGTCAAATCAATAGCAATTGCTCGAGGGTTTCTGGCTCCCTCTGGGATTGATCTCATCTGCCGCCCCGCCTTTGCCGACATTGTCATTGACGGTGCCGAGCGGACGGCCATCAAGCTCTCCGTCGAGCCCTTCCGACCGTAGAGGGTTGCTGAGGACAGGGAGGCTTGTATGGATAAGGGGTGAAGCGCATGAGGTGGCCTTTAGTATGCCTATGGCTTGCGGGTTGTTTGCTTATCATCGGCTGTGGCGGCGAAGAGGAACCGGCCGGCCAACGCGAGAGCGCGCGGATGCATCAGACCGTTTTCGGGTTGTGGATTGAGCTGGAGAATGCTGTAGGCTCAGGAGCACGCTTCGAGGGCAAGTGGCCTGAGTTCGTCACATGGGCGACGCAAAAGGGTTTCACGGCTGTTGCAATCCCGATAGTGCGCTGGGCGATGGACTCCGAGACGGAACCCACCACGTACCTGGAAGTCACCTTCGCGGACGGAACCAAGCTTTCCGGGCTCGGCTACCCGGTATCGCAAGCATTTCCGCTTAAAATGCTCATCGTCGAGGCCCACGAGAAAGGGCTCCGATTCTACGCCGACCTCTCGCAGCTCGGCCGCATCGCCTCCGCCGATGAACTCGGCATGAAGTCGCTCAAAGGCCGCCCGCTCGATACCGACAGGGTCGTGCAGGTAGCCGAGGCGATACTGGACCTCGGCGCAGACGGAATCATTGGGCGGTACTTCCCTCCTGACTGGGCTGATGCGGTTGCAGCGGCCGCCCGCAAGGCCGGTGCGGTGTACATATCCGCTGATTCTCAACGCGACCTGGCAGCCCCGGGCGAATACTTCGAGGCGCAGAATCTCCTGGTGCCCGAGATGTCGCCCCGGGAGACCGCCTGCGCTGACTACTATTACGGGGTCGCGAAGGTACTCGGGAAACCAGCCTGGATGCTTACAAGCTGCAACCTGCCCGACGAACACGATGACGACTGTTTCGGCGCGACGTGGTCGTCTCTCGAGCAAATGGCCAACGCGATGCTTTTCCGCGCCGTGCAGTCCCGCCCCGATGGGTTCTTTGTCCAGGGAACCATCCGTACCGCTGAGGCGATACCGGCCGACCTCATTCCCTCTCTTGCCGACTACGCCTCCATTCCCGACCGGCGGCCGATTCTCAACCTCGTCGTGGATGCGGGCGAGGGCTGGCGAAAGCGCATTGGAGCGCAATTTGATGTGAGCCTCGAGGCGATAATCAACGGTGCAAGCGCGGCCGGATATCAGTTGCTGGTTACCTGTAC
>JALGUK010000067.1 GCA_029820875.1 Candidatus Zipacnadia bacterium | reverse complement strand
GCCCTTTGCGCGCGATTTCCTCCAGGCGGTCGGGCGCATCGAGAAGCTCCAGCATCCCCTGGGCGAGGGATTTCGCGTCGCGCACCTGGAACCCGACCCCTTGAGCAAGGGCGGCCGCGGTGCTGTCGCGGAAGTTGTGCATGTAAGGGCCGAAGAAGACAGGCTTGCCCTGCGCGATTGCCTGAAGGATATTCTGGCCGCCTTTAGGCACCAGGCTGCCTCCGACAAAAGTTACGGTGGCGATGGAATAGACTCGTGCCAACTCCCCGATAGTGTCAAGCAATACCACACAGTCCTGTGCTGAGTCCTCTGCCGGAGAGGGTTCGACTGTCCGTGCCGCTTTGAGCATTTCGGTTCGGCGTGCCGTGGCATATCCGAGGCGCTCGGCGATTTCCTCGATTTCCGGTGTGCGCTCCGGGTGACGGGGTGCAATGAGCAGCCTTGCATCTGGGTGCTTGACGCGCACTTGCCAGAAGGCGTCCAGCACTATTTCCTCCTCCCCTGGATTCGTGCTTCCGGCGACGACGACGGGCGCATCCAACGCAAATCCAAGGTCCTGGCGGAGCTTGCACTGTTCTGCATCGGACACCTCCGGATATGCCTCATCGAACTTCGAGTTGCCGACCACCTGCACCTCGCGTTCGTCTGCGCCGAGAGCAACGAAACGTTCCGCATCCAGAGGCGACTGGACGCAAATCCAATCCACGTGCTTCAGCATCCACCGATACAGCGGTCGAAGCGGTCCGCTGCGGCGGAAGGAGCGGTCCGACACGCGTGCATTTGCGACCATCGTCTTTACCCCGCGGCGCTTTGCCGCCCAGAGGAAATTCGGCCACAGCTCGGTCTCCATGGCGATAAAGAGCGAAGGGCGCAGGGTATCGAGCGCCCGGGCGACGGCAATGGGAAGATCGAACGGAAAATAGAACAGCCCATCAATGTCCAGATTGCGCTTCTGCGCCATTTCCCGGCCGGTAGGTGTGGTCACAGACAGCACAATCTTGGCCAGCGGCTCCAGGCTTCTGAGTTCGCGCAATATCGGTTCGGCCGCCGCGACCTCTCCGACGGAAACAGCGTGAACCCAGATCAGGGGTTCATCATGTTTGCGGTCGCCAGGCAACGGGGGCACAAAGCCCAAGCGTTCGCGCCATCCTGTTCGTGACTTGCCCTGAATGGCCATCCGATAGACCAGATAAGCCGCAAGCAGCGGAGACAAAAGCACTAAAAGGACGTTGTAGGCTATGCCAATTGCCAGGTCCGTACGCTCATCAGTCCAGAAGTTCTTCAGCACGTCTTTTCGCCTCGTTAAGTGCATCTTTCACTGACTGTGCCATATCATTTAGTTCGACATCATCCATCCTACGCGGCAACTCAATCGGTTCGCCGAAACAAATAGCCGCTCGGGAGAGGGGCCAGGGCAGGAGATGGCGGTCCCATGTTTTCAGGCGAGCAGCAGGTCTTGCAGCAGCCCCCATTGGTACGATGACTGCTCCCGTGATTGCTGCCAGACGCAGGATACCCGGTTTCAACTCTTCAGCCGGGCCCCGGGGCCCATCGGCCACCCACGCTACTACCTGTCCTTTCCGAATGTCGCGGATGACGCCCAGGGAGCCGGTCGCGCCTTCACGCGCTGTCGAACCGCGGCGTACTGACCATCCGAAAAGCCGAAAGGTTGCCGCAAGGAAGTCGCCGTCTCGACTGGGTGAAACCAATGCCGTCACCCGAAAGCAGCGCGCTGCGTACGCGCAGAGCATCAGCGTGCCATGCCAGCTGAGCAGTATAACGGGCCGCCCGGATGCGAGCAGCTCCTGTACGGGCTTCAGTCCGACAACGCGCTTGCGTGTGGTCCCGAATATTAAGTGCACGAGCAGCCATGCAAAGAATGCGATGACCGTAGTTTTCAGCCTCTGCATAGCTGGTCGAGTCTTTATGGCCTTGTGCGCCGCTTCCACTTTGCCCTCTGTTCCCTCAGGCCGCATTGGTCGATGCAAGCTGAGTGCGATAGAGCTTACTGTATGCCCCACCGGCTGAGAGCAGCTCGGAGTGGGTTCCCTCTTCGACTATCCGACCGCCGGAGAGCACGATGATGCGGTCCGCATCGCGGACGGTAGAAAGACGGTGTGCGATTACAAGCGCGGTCCGGTTCTGGAGAAGGTTCTTAAGTGCAGCCTGGACGAGTGCCTCGGATTCCGAGTCCAGCGACGATGTCGCCTCGTCGAGGATAAGAATTCGTGGGTCGCGAAGAAGCGCCCGGGCGATTGCAATCCGCTGCCTCTGGCCTCCGGAGAGCTTCACACCTCGTTCGCCGACTACTGTGTCATATCCGTCAGGCAGACGCGCGATGAACTCGTCCGCATATGCGGCTTCGGCTGCTTTCTGAATTTGCTCCGCGTCGGCCTCCGGATTACCAAACAGGATATTATCTCGAATGGTCCCGGAAAAAAGGAGTGTCTCCTGCGGCACCAGGGCAATCTGGCGCCGCAGCGATGCAAGCGTGTATCTTCGTATATCAACGCCGTCAATGAGTATCCTCCCCGCCTGTGGCTCGTACAGCCGGGGGATGAGGTTCGCTACAGTGGTTTTGCCTGCTCCGCTCGGGCCGACCAACGCAACGCTTTCGCCCGGGCGGATTGTGAACGACACATGTTTCAGAACAGACTCCGCACCATCGTAGGTGAAGCTTACGTCGTCGAATGTAATCTCCCCCTCCAACCTATCGGCATCCTCGGCGCCAGGCTCATCCTGCTCATCTCGTTCTGTATCCAGAACGGAGAAGAGTCTATCGGCTGCCGCAGAGCCTTGCTGGAGGGTGCTGTTGAGTCGGAACAGGGCGGTGGAGTTCGTTCCGATGAGTTGGACGAAAACCAGCAGGTTGACGAGCTGTTCCAACTGCAGCCGGCCCATCAGGACCTCGCGAGCGCCTACCAGTATAGCAAGTCCGAAGCCGACGATGCTGATTAACTCAATCAACGGAACCATCAGTGCCCGGACTTTCTCGGCCTGGAGGTTCGCCTCGGCATTGGAAGTGTTCTCCACCTCGAATTTGTCGGCCTGCGGTTGTTCCATCCCAAAGAGTCGAATCACCCGGATACCGCCCAGCGTCTCCTCCAGAACGCTGCCTACTCCTCCGAGCCTCTCCTGCGCCTCGGCCGTCGCCTGCTTGATTTTCTTGCCGGCCAGATAAATGCCAGCCGCCATAATCGGCAGCAGTATCAAAGTTACAAGCGTCAGGGGCCAGTTGATTAGAAACATCAGAACCAGCGCCCCGAGGATGCTGACAGGGGCGACGATGATGTTGCCGATGTCATTGACCATAATGTTACGCACCAGCACGGTGTCAGCCAGCACATTGCTGATGAGACTGCCGGTTCGGCGATCCTCAAAAAAGCGCAGCGGCAGGAACTGTAAATGCTCGAAAAGCTGACGCCGCAGGTGGACTATCGCACGCCGAGCGATGACGGCGACAGTGATGCGGGAGCTGTAATACAGCACGCCCTTGGCGATGCCGACGACTACAACCAGCCCCAGAGCGGAATACACTTTAGTCATCAGAGATGGGTCGAAGCTGCCCTCCTCGGCAGCCTCGCGCATCGGTTCCAGCAAGTTGTCCACGAGCGAGTACAACCCCACATTGGCTCCGCCTGTGGCTGCCAGTAGAATCATCGCCACGACTACGAGCCTCCAGTGAGGTTGTATGAATATCCACAATCGCTTTAAGGAGGACAAAGTTCCTCACCCGTTCATAGAGCTACCGAAGACAGAAATTAACGACTGCAAACAAGCCTATCATCGCCAGCGTGCCCAGCAAGCCCTGGTATTCGCGGTTCTTGACCAGGGAGTGGCGCAGTGAGAACGGTGTTCCCTGTATGTCGGCTCGGCGGCATGGCCGAGGGAAAAGCGGGGGTACATTTTGCCGATACCGGTCATAGTCCTTTCCGAATAACTTCGACAGATTCCGTTCCTCGGCTACGATGGTAGGCACATAGAATGCAGCAAATAATGGTAGCCACACAAGGGGGGTCCACCATCGCCCCGACATGATGCAATAGCCCACCAGCACCAGCAACGAACCGAGATAAAGAGGGTTGCGTACAAGGGCAAAGGGGCCGCTCTCGCAGAGCTTTTCGTTTTTCATGATACAGCCCGCCGCCCAGACTCGTATGAGCGCCCCCGCGAGGGATATAACAGCTCCAGCCAAGAACCACAACGGCCCGCCGTTGGCAACCAGCAAAAGAGGCAGCGGCCCCACAAGCGCGAAGAACGTCCGGCGCTTGATTAACATCCGCTCGATTCTTGTCCCTGAGCTGACAGGTCTTGTTGCCTCGCCGATGTGTTGCACCCCGACATCGCTCCGATCAAGCGCTTGCCAGCGGGTCAAGCTGGCGCCCGCCGTAACCCTCGCGGACCCTCTTTAGAAACTCCAGCAGGTAGATGACTTCTTCCACCGGCTCCACCTCAGTCTCAATACGCTCGATCGCATCGCCCAGATTCAAGTCCGAGCGGTAGAGCATCTTGTATGCCTTCTTCAGCGCCGACATTGCCTCCGGCCCAATATCATGCCGGTGCAGGCCTCGGCTGTTCAGTCCGTAGACTTTGGCGGGCCGCCCGTCAGCCAGCATGAAGGGTGGAATGTCCTGGGAAACCTTGGAATAGCCGCCGACAATCGCCATCTTACCGATTCGAATATACTGGTGAACCCCGACCATCCCCCCCAGTATCACGTAATCTTCCACCACTACGTGTCCGCTGATGCCCACGCTGTTGGAGATCATGGTGTTGTTGCCGATCGCACAATTGTGGCCTATGTGAGCATACGCCATGATTAAGTTGTCCGACCCGACCCTCGTCGCTTTGCCCTCGCCGGTGGCCCGATGCATAGTGACATACTCGCGGATGAGATTGCGATTGGCAATCTCCAGATATGTCTCTTCCCCCTTGAACTTGTGGTCCTGCGGCCGCCCGCCAAGAACCGCCCCCACGTCAATGAAGCAGTCCTCCCCGATACGGGTAAACGATTTGATGACTACATGCGGTCCCACGCGCGTGCCCGCACCGATTCTGACGTTGTCTTCGACGATAGAGTAGGGCCCGATTTCCACCGTCGAGTCGAGTTCCGCGCCTGGGGCAACGAGGGCTGTCTCATGAACGCTCATTCAAGGCTCCACCCTTACCTGGTCTGCGTCCGTGATTTGCTAAGGCCCACAAAGATAGTTTTAGCACAAATGAGGCTTACTCGGTCTCGCCGGTGTCGTGGCCTGTTTCCTCACCGACCATAGCGCACAATGACCGCCCCTTGGCGACCAATTCGCCTTCCACTGTCGCCACCGCTTGAATCCAAGAGATATTGCCCTTGCCCTTGAGATAGGTTGCCTCCACCCTCAGTTGATCGCCCGGGACCACGCGCCTTTTGAACCGTACATCATCGCATCCGCCAAAAAGGGCGAGCTTGTTGCGGTTTTCAGGTAATGCGAGCATCATCAGCCCGCCTACCTGGTTCATGACCTCCATGATGATGACACCCGGCATAACCGGCTCACCCGGGAAGTGCCCCTGGAAGAATGCCTCATTGATGGTGACATTCTTCAGCCCGACGGCTCTCTTGCCCGGTTCCAGCTCGATGATACGGTCAACGAGCAGGAATGGATACCGATGGGGAAGAATCTCTTGAATCTCTTTTACGTCCATCATCTGCGTGTCGCCTCCTGCTGAATTCCCCTGCGTCTGAGCGCCACACGCGTTGCGCATGTCAGGCCCAAAGGTGCTGCCCTTAGCGTGTTGATTGACGCACAAGCAAACATTATACGCGCCCGCGATTCCGGCTGTCAAATCCCTGTCATAAGTGGGACTCTGCGTCGGCCGGGGATATCTGTGTCCATCCCGCAAATACTACGGGCGGCTTCGTAGAACGAGCTGTATGGGATAAGTGGAGGCGGGTTCCGGCAGGGTCCGAATGTTGATGCGTCGCTTTGCCCCCGGAGCGAGCCACGAGCGCCAGACTAACTCTTCTGTTCCGGCGGGTACGACTCCAGTCTCAATGGTCTGCCCGTTTATTCGCAGGATGCCGCGGGCGGGGCCTCCGCCGGACCGGAATGCAAGTTCGAGTCGCACGCGCCTGTCGGTCGGATTGCTGGCGATTGCGGTGATGTAATACATGACCCCATAGTCGCCGTGAAGCGTCTCCCCTTGTTCACCATGACTTGGTTCCTTCCCCACCCCGATGAATGTCCAGTTGTCTCCTACTGTATACCGGGCTTGGATATTGCGTCTGCCCGGAAAGACCCACCGGCCGTCGAACGGCAGTTGGTCCACTCCCGGCGGGAGGGCAGGGAACCAACCGCTGTCTGTGGCGCTTCGGCGACCAGCGCACTTAAGCAAAACCTTCATCTGAGCGCCTTCGAGAATATTCAGCCGGAACAGGCCGCTGCCGATGGTCCCAGGTGGCAGGAATTGGGCGCTGATCTCGCAGCTTCGGCCTGGTGGAACGTTGAGGATGTATCCTGTCCCCTTGTCGTCGTCGGCAATGAAACGTGCCGCCGCGAGGTGGCCGACGAAAAGCTCGTCCGTCGCCGGACCCGCGACACTCTCGATAACATGCACCGACGCAGTCGTGTCGCCCGTGTTGGCGAGGCTCAGAACCAAGTAGATTCCTCGGTCTGCTGCGTTTCTGTGGTGGTACAAGATGCGGGTCGGCTCGCGCGGCCAGAGTGTGCCGGCGCAGAGAATTCCCTCCCGTCTGATATTCTCCGGTTCGTTGGAAACCAGCAGACGGTCGGCAGTCTCTGTGGGAACGCGCCTGTCATACACTCTCACCGGCAGAACGCAGCGTAGTGGAAGAAGGTCCGGGCCCTCAGCCGAGACGTGGACGCTGACAGACGCCGGCTCAATCTCGTTGGATGAGGGTGCGCTTAGCTGCACGTGTGCACCAGGCTCCGGCCTCAATGCCGTGCGGACTGCGTTCAGGGCTACCTTCGTAATGATATCGGGCGCCATTTCCCCGCCGGTTATGTATCCCGCCGGCTCGCCGATAACTTGCGCCGCCCACTTCTTAACCTGTACGTTCAATTCGGCCTCAAAGCCTGAGCGCGTTACATTAATCGAAGTTTGTCCGATGCCGCGGCCCCATACCGTGATGCGCCCGCTGCTATTATCGGCCAGCGTCTCGGCGATATCCTCGTCGGCACTAACCACTATGATATCTCCCTGAGCTGTTCCTCCTATGCGTATACTACGGGTCTCGCCGTACGGCACCACAAGCTCCGTCGCCGCGACCGCCATGTAAGGGCTTGACAGGAGGCTTCTGAGTGTAGCGGCCCACTGCTTGGCAAGTGCCTCCGGACGGGACCCCGAGAGTCTCGCCGTCTCGGCATCCACAGTGACAATCGTCTGCTCGCGCGCGGTAATAGTTGTGGTGGCACCCACCCTTTGCACAATGATTTCCGCCCCTGTCACACCGCCAACAGCCGCGTCCTGAAGGCGCCGGGCGATCTCTTCCGCGCGCTGAGCTATATCGGCATCGGTTTTGGAGCGCAATCGGAGGATAATGGTGCCGTTGGCGCTTACTTCGCCGATGTGTGTACCATCCTGGGCATCACAGGCTGCGCCCGCGAACCGGATAGCTGGCTTCGCCGCCCACAAGGGCTG
>JALGUK010000570.1 GCA_029820875.1 Candidatus Zipacnadia bacterium | reverse complement strand
CGGATTCATCGCTACTTCCTGTCGATGATCTCCGAACAGCGCTGACAACGCCGCGAAAGGAGAGATACCGATGGCCGGCAGTGCGGACGTGGGCCGCCCATTGCTCGCCGCCCTCGCCATACTCCTCGCGACCACCGCCCGACTCGCAACGGCACAGCCTTCCTCCGACCAACCTGTCTACGTACCCCCGGGAGTTGAGAACCTTGGAGGTGACGGGCGTTTCGAGAGCGTCATAACTCTCCGTGACGGGCGTATCTTCAACTGGTACGTAGTCGGCAAGAACCACTCGAATCCCGGCGAGATTGAAAACCCCAACATTCCCCAAAAAGCATACGGGCGCTTCTCCGAAGATGGGGGCCGCACATGGTCCGAGCCTTTCCTGATGTTCGAGTTCCCGCGGGAGAAGGGCGCGCGTTTGGGCGGGGTTGCCCTTTACGACCGCAGTGGCGTGTTGCACGTTTTCGGCCTCAACTACTTCCGTTGCGACGTAGAGACTGCAGATCCCGAAAAGTCACGCAGCGACCTGTGGCACGCGATGTCTCCTGACCTCGGCAAGACCTGGTCGCCGGTGCAGCGAATCGACTTCCAGCACACCTACACCGGCGCCACAAACTCCGTCATCCAGCTCAAGAGCGGCCGGATACTCGTTCCGCTGGAGTTCTTCTCCAGCCGCGAGACCGGAAAGTTCGTCAGTACGGCCGTTTATTCCGACGACGGCGGGAAGACCTGGCGCAAGAGCAGGACTGACATCGTCGTGGACTCCGGTCACCGGGACATCGAGTCCGGCGCATGTGAGCCGGTGGCCGTCGAGCTTAAGGACGGCCGTATCTGGATGCTCATTCGGACCCAGACCGGCTACGAGTACGAGTCGTTCTCCAGCGACGGTGGCGAGACCTGGAGCGAGCCGGTCCAGTCACGGTTCATCTCCACCAATTCCCCCGTCCAGCTCCTGCGGCTGCACGACGGCAGGATTGTCATCGTGTGGAACAACTGCACTTTCGGCAACCTCAAGGACTTTCGCGGCGACCGCGCGGTGCTGAATGCCGCCATAAGCGCCGATGAAGGCAAAACCTGGCAGGGTTACCGTGAGGTGGCACGGCTGAACGTAAGCGGCGTTGTCTGCTACCCGTTCATGTGCGAGACGCCCGACGGGAAGGTGTTGCTGAGGGCAGGTGGAGCGCTGTTGCTTCGCTTTGCCCCTGACTGGCTGACGGAGACATCGCTGACCGATGATTTGACCGAGGGTGTGACGGTCGCCGAGCATCCGGACAGGCCCGGCCGGAAGGTGCTGAGCCTGCGCAAGACCAACCCTGAAAAGGCGGCAGCGGCGGTGCGGAATTTCCCATTCGGAAGCAAGGGGCGGCTGACGCTGCGGCTGAAGGTAAACCCGGGCTTCAAGGGTGCGCGGCTATGCCTGACTGACTTCTTCTCCCTGCCCCCCATCGAGCGAAAGGGCCGCTTCGGAGTTTACCTCGCTCCGAACGGGTGGATGCACGTTATGCAGGACGACGGGGAGGACATGCGGGCGGCGTACAATCCGCCGGGCAAATGGTTCACCCTGAGCTTCCTGTGGGATTGCTCGAAGAAGAGGTGCGACCTCTTGGTCAACGGGAAGAAGGTCGCTGTTCTGTGGCAGCTCCTTGCACCGGACCTTGCCATATATCCGCCGAATCTGGCGGATGGTCAGAGGGTGCCGGAGGCTTATGGGCTATGCTACCTCCGCATCTGGTCCACGGCCGAGGGCGCCGACGAGGCGGGGGGCGCCGACGAGGCGGGGTTGATGGTGGAATCGCTGAGGGTGCGCGTGGCGCCTTAGCCAGCGAGCATTAATAGCACCCCTGACAAGGAGGGATAACCAAATGCGGTGCAACATTGACGGCCTTCCAGTCATTCTACTGGTGATTCTGCTGGGGGTCTGCGCGATGTCGCAAGTGGATACCGCTTCTGCTCAGAATGAGGCGAGTCCCGCAATCTACTGCCCCATCGAGGGCGCCGAAACGGGCTGGCAATTCGGCACGATAGCCACTCTCCCTGATGGGCGTATCTTTACCTGGTTCGTGCAAGGGAAAAGCTACTGGGAGGCTATCAAGGACCAGGCGGTAGTGGAAGACCTGAAGACGCCCCAGAAGGCCTTCGGGCGATTCTCCGAGGACGGCGGCCGCACATGGTCCGAGCCGCAGTTGTTGTTCGAGTTCCCCCATGT
>JALGUK010000066.1 GCA_029820875.1 Candidatus Zipacnadia bacterium | reverse complement strand
CCAGAGCATTACGAGGACGCAGTCCGGTACGCGTTGAGCATTCCGGGGCTTTCCGTGGCCATCATGGGCATGAAGAGCGTCGCCGAGCTGGAAAAGGCGATCGCGACGGTGAAAGCCTACCGGCCCTTCACTGCGCAAGAGCTGGCTCGCCTGGAGGAAAAAGGCAAGGCCATGGCCGCCGAGTGGGGCGAGTTACGCGGCCCGGTTGCGCTGGGCTGAGACCCGCCGGCCGGCGAGATGGCGGACACCGGGCGGCGCGTGTTCCACTACGGCGGGCAGGTGCAGCCGACAGCTTGAGGGGACGGGCGAAGCGCCCGCAAGCTTGCTTAATCGTCTGAGGCCGAACGATGGCCGGCTGGATTTTGGGCCGTGGCCTCCGGCGGGGGAGAGTGCTCCCCGGGAGCCTCATTCCGGGCGTACTGCACGATAATCGACACGCGCCGGTTGGAAGGATCGCCGGGATGCTGCTTATCGCGCAGCCGCCGGTCGGCGAAGCCGCGCACCTCCACCACCTGGCCGCGACGCAGCCCGCTGGCTTCCATCAGCCGCCGGGCGGCATTGGCCCGGTCTACGGAAAGTTCCCAGTTGCTGTAGGCCGCCTCCTGGTGAAGGGCCGGGAGTCCGTGTGTCCCTCAATAAGGATGGTATTGGGGAGCTTGCCGAGTTCCTCCGCCAGCAACACCAGTAGCTCCCGGCCGCTCTGACTGGGATTCGCGTTGCCGGTCTGGAAAAACATTCCGGCTTCGGTCTCCATCAGCTCGACACGGAGACCTTCGCCGGTGACGGTCATCGCAACCTGATCCTTGAATTTCTGAAACTGGGGCATGCGGCTCATGGCGCCTTTTAGCTCCGACTCCAGGTCGCCGACATTATCCTTCGTCAGGGTTAGCCCCTCCCCGAGGCCCGCCTGCCCGCTGCCCAGGTGCTTGCCTTTTCCGCCGGGATCGCGGAAATAGCCACCCACGGCCTTCTGGATCTCGGCGCTGGTATTCATGAGCCAGAGCACAATAAACAGCGCCATCATCGCGGTGACGAAATCGGCGTAGGCCACTTTCCAGGCTCCGCCATGGTGTCCGCCGTGGACAACTTTCTTCTTCTTGATAATGATGGGCGGGGGTGCTTCCTTGCCGACCATGGCGCTCCTTTAACTGGCTCGCCTCGCCAGCGTCTGCGCCCCGCCCGACTTTACCAAGGCATTCAGGCACGCTTTCCCTTCAGTGGTGACCCCGGACCCGTTCTCGCAACTGAGCATGTCAATGTCGCTGTGGCGGGTCATCGCTGCTGTAGCATCGGAGCCGAAGATGATGATCCGCTCGGGCTTGCTCACCCTCAGGATCCGGCCGACGGTCTCCCGGACCAACGATCCGTCCATCCTCATCAGTGCTGTGCTGCGCCAGTCCGGAACGGCGCGCGTCGATCTGCCGGTGCACCTCTGCCCGGACCGCAAAGCTTACTTGGCTCGTTCGCCGGTGTCAGCGGCCGTGGAGCGACCGAAACTCTGCGACCCGCAGATAAGATTGCAGCAGCTTCCTTTCGCTTTCGCTGAGATAAAGCGGCTTTCGCTCACGGGCTGACTCGCGCATCCGGTCCAGCAATCGTTCCCCTTGGTCATGCGTGCGCCTCAGGCCGACGAACTTCTCTGGCGCGATGTAGCACGGGCTCTGAAGAAGTTGGCGGCCATAAACGAGGAGAGGATGCGTCTGCAATACGCCGGACACGACGCCTGGGGATAACCATCGTCCATCGTACTGGCAAAGCGCCAAGGCTGGTCTGTTTCTCAGGACCTGATTGGCCTTGCTTTCGTATTCCAGCCACCGTTCAGTGCCAGGACCATCGCTCATTCGGGTCACCTCTCCTGTCACCCTAAGAGCCGAGAAGCCCGCCGCGATTGCTGAGTCGATGGCCTCCTCCCAGAACTTCAGCATGCGATCCCGATGGAACGCGCCTGACCGAAGATAGGTCTCTTCTTTGGTGGCCACGATTAGAGCGCCGGAACGAACGGCCGATTCGACGTCAATTCCACGCTTGCGCAGCACCGCCAGGATCTCATCGGGAGTATTAACGTCGACAATGTAAATACATTTCTCGCCACGTTGCAGTCCAATACTAATGAATGGGATAGCAGTTTGGAATTGTTCCTGCCGACTGCGATAAATTAAACAGACATGGTCCTGAGATGTGAGCTGTTTGAGCCGGTAAGAGAGGTGTGATTTCGTAGTTAGCCTCGTCCTTTTCCTCCGCGTCAATCGCATAATCACCTCAGTTCACACACAGAGTAAACTCAGATCAGCTGCCGGACTGGAGCGGATATGGGGCGCCTCCGAGAGCGTGCTCATACTCCGCTCTCACGGAAGCGAAGAAACACCTTGAGCCAGCGCGGGCAGATACACCCGGTGAAGAGTTCCGACGCCTCCGAAATGGGCGGTCGAAATCGTTACTCCAGGTCTGACCGAAGTGGAAACTCTCGTTCAGCACAGGCCCGGCGATTGCCCCATTTCGGACTGAGACGGGTTGAGGCACAGTTGAGAAGGAGTGCCTATTACCGGCTTCCAACTCGCGTCCCAGAGCGCCTACAAGCTGCCTGACTTGGTCGGCCAGGGAATCGCCGAGCTCATCAGCCTTGTCGCGCAAGACCTCGTCCACCTCGAGCGTTTGACTAGGGCACGCAAGGTCCGTCCACGGACGCAGGGCCGCCGCCTGTGAGGGTGTGAGCCCGAGGGCCGCCAACGGATCCAACGCCGGGTAAATCCAACTGTTGATCGGCACATGCTTTGAACCCACCAGCGCCTCGCATGTTTCGCCAACAGGGGGCTCCGGCCCCGCTCTTGCCGCTTTGCGGATCAGCTCGTCAGACACCATCGGCGGTTCGATCGGCCGCTCCGCACCAAACGCCGCCACACAAACGAGAAAAGTCACCGGTTTCAGCATGGCGAAGCTTCTTCCTTCGTGAAGGATGCCATCATTTCCATCAGCTGGCCGACTCGCCTCACTTCGCTTTCGAGGTGATCCATCCTCTGCTCGATCTTCATCCAGCGTCTCGGCGACTGCTTCTTTGCCAGGAACTCACAGATGGCCGTTCGCGCAAGATCCGAGGTGCTGCGAGCCCCCTCTGCGAGCGCCAGGCTGACAAGATTCTGATACTCGTCCTCGGTGAGACGGAGACTGAGCATTCGTCGTCTGGGCCTCAAAATCGGCATAATGATGCAGTGTCAAGATTAGGTCAGGTGCTTTCCCGCTGAAACACAGCTCCTAGTAACGTCCACTCCTGCCGGACTCGACAACAGAGGAGCGTCGGACGACATCCGAGCGACGCTCATCGCGACGAGCATCGGCTCACGCGGACTGCCATCGATACGCACACCGTCGCTCCCGGACAGCAGAAGACCTTTTCCGCGTCGGTGCACGCACAGGCCCCTCGACAGCCACGGTCAACGCATCGCCAGCGCTAGGTGCCGGTGCGGCCTTCCTGTCCACGCCCCAGCGAATGAGTAAGCCATGTCTGTTGACGTTCTCTGTGACGGCAACGCGCGGCCCGGCGCGTTCCTTGGTATCCCTGACGCACAGCGGGGAGAAACGCCAAACCGTTTGTCATGCCTCCTTTCAACGCCTGGTGATTCCATGCTGTTGGTTTACGTCGCGTGTAACGAGCCCAGCCAGATCCCTCCGGAACCCCAACGGCACTTCTACCCGAGCGAAACGACGAGTTCGCAAGGGACCTCCACAGCCACCGCCGACCGAACCGCACTCACGTTCACAACCACGCGACAGGCCGCACCATCCTCCACAAGAAGGCCCCGAACATCACGGAGACGGTCATGGTCAACCCGGACCGATCGCCCATTCGTCATGTATGGCCAAGGCTCCACACGAAACCCTGCCCCGAGGAGGCACTTCAGGACGTCGACCTCAGAATCCGGGACCGGTATCGGGTGTCGGTCAGCCCCCAATCCAAACAAAACGTGCGGTGTAGAAACCACTGTAAGCACGTCGCGGGCTCGAAACCGACAAAATAAGTAGCAGGGAAACAGAGGCAACTCCACTTCCTTCCTCCGGTCGGACCACCGCCGCTTAGCCCGGAACGTTGGAAGGAATACCTCGAAGTCCTTCCTGCTTAGCGCGAGCGCGATCTTTTTCTCGCTCCGATGGCGCACCATCAGCAACCACCAGCGAAGCACCGAGCCCGGGTCTCCTATCCCAGCTGGGTTATTCCCTGGCGCCCACCCAGACGCCGAAGTCTTCGGATTAGACGAGGGCAAAGAGAACAAGGCTTTTCTCTCCTTCACGTAAGCTTGTCAAAACATTCCGCCAAGCCGCTAGGCGCCGCCGCGCGCGGCGTCCCTTCCGGTATTTCCAAGCTAAAAACACGCTCATCACCAATGGCGTCAAGGCCGCCCCACTCCCCAAAGACCGGCATCGGTTGAAGTACATCCGTGACGACTCCTCCCGCTCTGGAGAACCCCCGGTTCCCCGCTGGCCCGTCGCCGGTCGCAGCTACCAATTCACGGTGGACTTCGACTGCCGCCAGGCGCTGCAGTGAGTGAACACTGACGATGTGCTTTCGGTCACTTCGCTTAGCCTCTTTCGGAACTCTCATTTGGCCTCACCCGAGTGATTGATTCTTCGTTCTCCGTGTCGTTTGTCTGCTCTCTCAGCCTTTCCTGCTGGTTTGGCCGCCGGCGAAAATGAAGCCCTGCGGCCGCCTTCCGAGCGGCGCGTTTAGGGCGAGGTGGAGGTCGCAGCCCTTAGGTCGGGAATGAAACCATCCCCCGGACTGAACACGGGACCAGCGCCCAGCACGTATGCGCCACGCACCAGTATATACCTGACTCATGTACGAGTGTCAAGCACGGCTATGCCTAGGGGATATCAAGTGGAAAGATTACGGTACCTCGATTGATCGAGCCGTCGGCCGAGTGACTCGCCTGCCGCTCAGACAGTAGGGTGTGCGTCCGCCGTCAGGTCAGCAGCCGTCGCCTCTTCGGCTCGACGATTAATCTCTGACTCCACCAAGCCAAGCGACTCCGCTACCCGGCCGGCGCCGTCCTCGTCGGGACTGGGGACTTCCTTTGCTCACCGGCTTCCAAGACGGTCAGCTCCACATCCAAATACGCTGCGACATGCCGAAAGTATTCATGGGCTTTGCGATTCTTCCGGTGTCTGATCCAATGCTCCAATATCGCCGTCAGCGCAGGATCAGGTTCGGGAGATCCGAGCAACACCTGCTTGGCAGCTCTTGCAAACGCAGCCACCGGCGATCCGGGACACCTTCGTTCTGCGTCATCGCGCGCCGCTCGGTCTCTAGCCATCCCCAAGTAATCTTCGAAGGTTCTGAGCGCATCCAGAAGGTCCCGCTCACGCGAGTCACTCTGGGTTGCGGAATCCGCTCTCAGGCCGTTCAGAAAGACCTCCCTATCGGGGCCTTCGGCCAGTTGCAGGATTAACAAGAGCACTGTGCGGCTCGGTCTCAATCTCCCAGACTCGTACCGGCTGACCGTGCTCTGCGTGCAGCCGATCATGTCGGCGAATTCGGCCATTGTCTTGCCGAGACGCTTGCGGGTATTTCGAATCGCGACGGCGATGTCATTCATAAGAGCGCCCTGAGGATCATGCGAATATGGATAATGGATGCCGCCACCGCCTGCTGGGCTGAGTGCTTGATGTGCCCCAAGGCCAACAATCAAGCCCGGCCGGAAAAAAAGACTTGACGCATATAGATTCCTGTGGCATAATCCGGGTCATAAGGGAAAGTATAATCATTGTCGCCCGGTACCACCAAGGTCTAAGCATGTCGAGGAACGAAGAAACTATTACCTCCGATCGTCCAATTCTAAGGTATTTACAGCACAGGATCAACCGGGAGTTACGCCTGACTCTACTTGGGTTTGGCGAAGCGAAGATCAAGGGCTGGATCTTAGCGGTCTCAAGCCGTGGCCTCGACCTGCTTGTGCAGCGGGCCATTCAACCGGGCCAGCCTCTGAAGGCAGAGGTGGAAGACTATGTCTTGTTGGGCGAGGTGAGTGCCGTGGCATCGCTTGGTGGAGCGTATCGGGTGTGGCTCGAGGTTGAGCAGTTCGTTCACACCACCTCGACAACCCCGAATTGGGCAACACTTCGGTAACGGCAGGGCTGCATTTCGCACAACCGCTAACCGCCCGTGCTCAAAACTGAGTTGGCGCGGGAACCCGGACATCTTCAGGCTCCCCGGGTCATAGCGTTTCGGACGAGTTGACAGCAGCGCCCATACCCTGTTTCCAGTGCGTGCGTCGGTAATGCCAGATGGAGGGCCACCCCGGTCGAGGAGTTGTCAACGCCGGTTGAATTTTCCCCATTTCGCCGGTTGAGAATTCCCCACCCTGGTTGAGGTGGTGGTAGACATGCACCACCGCGTTGTTGAACATGGATGACAGCCGGGGAAGCGGAGGCGGGCCATGCTGGAGAGCAAACCGCCGAGGAATACCCGGCTGCAGACTCATCGAAAACGATGAAGGCCGGGGCCGTCAGCAGACGCCGCTCCCGAGCTGGCGCGAAGCAAGCCTCCCCCATCGGATCGAAAGATCTGCCCATGCCTGAGAAAACTCACCAATGAGACCCTCGTCCCTTCCGCCCCCGGCTCGGGGCGTCAGCCGCAGACACGGTCGGTCTTTCTTGTTTCTCCTGATCCTCGGGCCGGGAGAGCAGTCCGGCGCACCCTCCTCCAGATGTCCACATTCATACCGCCCCCTTGAGCTAAGTGGCGCGCTGCTTGCAGGAAGCCTCCATTTCCTGGAAGCTCGGGCGAACGGTCTTCGGGATACTCCGGCGGGCGAACTCCACCGCCATGATGGGCGGTGTGCTCTTGACAAAAGCGAGAATGGCGGCCTTCAGACACTTGTAGTACTGAGCCTCGGCCGCGTTTGCCTTGGCCATGTTGGCTGCCAGGGGGCCGAACAGCCCGTAGCACATCAGGATACCCAGGAACGTGCCGACCAGGGCCGCTGCAACCTTGTGGCCGATCTCTTCCGGAGGCCCGCCCAGCGCGCCCATGGTGATCACAACTCCGAGAACCGCGGCCACGATGCCCAGTCCGGGGAGCGAATCCGCCATCGTCGTCAAGGCGCTGACCGGGGTTTCCGACTCGTGATGGTGAGCCTCCATGTCGAGATCCATCAGCTCATCCAGGCGGTGCGGACCCACCCCGGCCGAGATGGAGACCCGCAGGGTGTCACACAAGAAATCCACCGCGTGCCGGTTCTTGAGAAACCGCGGGTAGTTGCTCAGTATCTTGCTGTTGCCGGGTTCCTCGACATCGGCCTCGAGCTTATCCATTCCGTTTTTCCGCGCGTGAGCGAACAGCTCATACAGCATCTTCAGCGTCTCCAGGAACGTCGCCTTGGTAAACGGGCTGCCCCGGAAAACTCCCGCGATGCCGGCGAGGATTTTCTTCAGCACGGACGGCGGGTTGGCGATCAGCACGGTTCCCACCGCCGCGCCGCCGATAATCACCAGTTCCGCCGGCTGGAACAGGACCAGCAGGTTGCCGTGTTCCATCAGGTACCCGCCGACGACCGCTGCCAACACAACCACAATCCCGGCAATCGGAAACATCTCGCTGAATATCTCCTCCTAGGCGACAACGACGATCACGCCAGCACAAGATTCATATCGGTTCGACGCCGGCGAGCTTTGCGTGTTTTGC
>JALGUK010000065.1 GCA_029820875.1 Candidatus Zipacnadia bacterium | reverse complement strand
GGTCAATTGCAAGCGGATGGCCAAGCTCTTGGGCAGCGTGCCGCATCCAGAAAAGGTCTCATTGCCCCTGGCAGGCGTGTGAATAAGGTGGAAGAGGGCAAAAGCAGACAAGAAAGCGCCTGAAGAGGTCCTGGGACCAAGAACAGGCACGCAAACAGACCCAAAAGGCGGCGACCAGTGAACAGCAAACAGTGATCGGTCACTGATCACAGACCACTGGTAACCGCAAGGGCAGAGTTCGTTTTCGGCAAAACTGCCGGATGTACCCTCGGCTTGCGCAAAGGTAGCTTTAGTAACAGTCTCGATAGGCTAACAAAGTGTTAATAGGTTCGCAACGCGGATGCCACGCGACAAGGAGGTGAATGTTCGGTAGCGGGCATGGTCGAGAGCCGCAATCTCTGGCCCCAAGCACCTGTTTGGGGCCCATACAAACAGGAGGTCTTTCGGTTGAAGAAGGGAAGGACTGTAAGAGGCTTCACGCTCATCGAGCTTCTCGTCGTAATTGCGATCATCGCGATCCTGGCAGCAATCTTGTTTCCCGTGTTCGCCAGGGCCAGGGAGAAGGCATTACAGGCGAGTTGCATGAGCAACTGCAAGCAAATAGGTCTCGCGTGGATGATGTATCTGTCCGACTACGACGATATGCTGCCTCCATACTACATATGGTGGGACGGCTGCCCGGAGCCGGACGGTTACGTTTGGAGCTTCGCGCTCGACCCGTACATCAAGAATGCGCAGGTCTTCAACTGCCCCTCAACTGCGCGCAACTACAATGGGCTACACGTATACCGCACAGCAGGTTATGGTCCTGACGCGATATCCATCGGCATCAACTTGCTGATATCCTACCCGGGCTATTGGGCCTCGCGACCCACATTGTCACAATTCGAGGCGCCAGCCGATGTTGCAGCATTCGGTGACTGTACCGACTACTGCATGGCCCCTCTATACATCACGATCAATTGGGGCTCTCTCGGCCGGATAGGTTCAGATCAGCCCTGCTACTGGCGCCACAACGGGATGGGAAACTTCGGCTTTATGGACGGCCATGTGAAGCCCATGAAGTATGAAGAGATGGAGAGAGTCGTGCCTAACCTGCGCTGCTACAACTGGAAAACCAGTTCATTCGAAACGACCGACGGCTGGATACATTGGGGCGCAAAGTACCAGAGTTGGTAATAAAGGACTGGGGAACTTGGCGGAGTGAGGTGGCCGGCCACCTGATTTTCGTCGTAGGGATGTGATGATTAGACCCAAAGGTAATCGAACGTCGCAAAAAAACACGATGCAGGTCTCACACCAATGGAGTCCAAGCGTCACGGCTTCACGCTCATCGAACTGCCGGTGGTGATCGCGATCATTCCGATCCTGGCAGCGGTCCTCTTCCCGGTTCTTTGCGAAGGCCAAGGAGAAGGCGAAGCAGGCGAGCTGCCTGAGCAACTGCAAGCAGATCGGGCTTGGCATGATGATGTACCTGTCCGACAACGATGACCGGTGGATGAGGTACTTGTTCGAAGACCCGAACGAACCCAACTGGCGTTATTGGTGGATCTGGGCCAAGGCAGTAGAGCCATATCCGGATCCAACGTAAAGGCGTCGACCTCACCCGCGAGGCCGACTGGCCTGCTCAACATGAGTGGATGTATGAGACGCTTGAGAAGTTCCACGAGGTCTTTGCGCCGAGGCTGAGAGACCTGTAGCGGAGTCCGACGCCGACCTCACCCCCAGGCCCATCTCCTTCGAGTCCGCTTCGCAGCTTCTCTGGGGATGGGAGTAAACCACCTGTATGTTCATTCTCTCCTAACCGCCTGCGAACCATGTCCGCGGGAGAGAAGAGGGGTCGGGGGTGAGGCGGCCGTTAGTCCTTCCCGTAGAACCACTCCGGGTGAATCCGTGCCACGTGCAGGCCGTCGAGGGCATGGTAGCTGATGACCGCCACGTTGTCCACCCAGGTCAGGCTCTGGTAACCGTAGTCGTTGTTGGGGTCAGGGCCGATGTTGCGCGGGTTTTCCCAGGTTTTGCCCTCATCCTTGGAAATCACCGAGGTCAGCGGCGCCCGCGTCTGGCCGTCCCGCCCCTTGCCTGTGATGCGAATGAGGATAAGGTCCCCCGTAGTCGGAATTCGGTCCACCGTCACTGCACCCGATTGCGGAAGCGGCAGCTCCTTGACCAGCTCACCCGGACCCCACGTTCCCCCCATATTGTCCGAGTACGCCCGGCCGATGAACCCACTGTAAGTGCGGAAAATCATCAGCAGGCGTCCATCCTTAAGCTCCACCACATGCGCCTCCTGGGCCTCGTGGGGGTCCATGTCAACGTCATTGCTGATGTGCCAGGAGTAGCCGTTGTCATCCGAGTAGGCGCACATGGCCACATACCCGCTGTGGTCGCGGCTGGCCGGCCATCGCTTCTTGAACTCCGCTGCTGCGATAATCCGCCCGTTGGAAAGCACCCTGATTTTATCGTTGTGGACGATGAAGTAGCCCGGGTAGGGGGTCATGCAGAACTGCTCGCTCCACGTCTTCCCCTCGTCGTTGGAGCGCCTGTAATAGTTATGGCCGTAGTACGGCACCGCGCCGGAGCCGTAGATGTACGAAAGCAGAATATCGTTGTTTGCACACCGCACGAAACTTGGATGGCAGTAGTAGCCTTGGGTGGATGGCGGGCCGGGATTCGGCACGAGGACAAACTCGTCGCCCCAGGTTCTGCCCTTGTCGGTGGATTTGCGCCCGACGATGCCCTTCCCCTCAAGCGACGTGTAGCACAGCAGCAATGAGCCGTCCTTCAGCTCGATGATATCTCCGGGCATGCCGCGGGGGCCATACTTACCCGGCTCTTTCTGCACGACGTGGACGTCTTGGAATAGAGGTTCCTGCTGGGCGAGCGCGGATGAGCCTATCAACATCGCGGTCAGGCAAAGTTCGACCATTCGAGAGCCTCCCAAACTGCGCGGTTTGCGAACGAGGGGCAGAATATCACGAGAGGCGGTTGAAGTCAACAACGGCGACTAAAGACATTGGTGACTGGGGCAATGGACGGCTGCGCGAGTGGTACCGGTTGCGAAGGAGTCCGTGGTTGCGGAGGCGAAGTGCAAAAGTATGAACTTCCACGAGGCAATCGGCATCGTCCTGGGCATGTTGATAGTGGCCATGACGGTCGCGCTGCTTGTGCGCAGGTGGCGGCTCCCGTACACGGTCGTGCTGGTGATTGCGGGTCTGATTATCGCCCTGAGCAGGCGTGTTCCGGGACTGACGTTGTCCCCCGAGGACTATAAGGCTGTCTGCTATGACCTGCTGCTCCCTGCGCTGCTGTTTGAGGCTGCCCTTAACTTCAAATGGGAGTTCTTCGTACGGAATTGGCGGCCTATCTTCACGCTCGCCCTGCCGGGCACCCTTGTGAGCATCGGGCTTGTCGGACTTCTTGTCCATCACCTGCTGGGCGTGCCTCTCCTGCAATCTCTGCTTCTGGGAGCAATCATCTCTCCGACCGATCCCCTGTCTGTGCTGGCGATTTTCCGTCAGCTCGGCGTCTCCAGGCGGTTGTCGGTCTTAATCGAGGGGGAGAGTCTCTTCAATGATGCCGTCGGCCTGGTCATATTCACTATCCTTCTGAAAGCATCCGGCCCGGGCGGTGGTGTTAATATACTCGACGGGGTCGCCACATTCTTTTTCGTCAGTGTAGGTGGGGCGATAGTGGGTGGGGTGTTCGGCTTGGTCGCCTCGCGATTGACACGCCACGTTGACGACCACTTAATCGAGGTGACGCTGAGCACCGTGCTCGCCTACGGCGCATTCCTGGCCGCCGAGGCGGTCAACATCGGCGGCCAGCACTTCTCAGGCATCATCGCCGTGGTCGTAGCGGGGCTGTGCATGGGTAATTACGGGGAAGAGACCGGCATGTCAGCCACCACGGTCGTTGCGCTTCATAACTTCTGGGAATACGCGGGATTCGTAGTCAACTCCATCGTCTTCCTGCTAATCGGAACGGAACTGGCGCAGGTCTCTGGTGTGCCTGATTGGCCGACCATGATCGGGTACGCCCTCCTGGTGTATTTAATCATGACTGCCGCACGGGCCGTGGTCGCTTACGGAGGCGGACATGTGATATCCAAGCTCATGCAACCGTTGCCGCTGCGCTGGAGGCATGTACTGGTCTGGGGCGGGCTGAAGGGGGCGCTGTCAATGGTAATGGTTCTGAGCGTGCCGACAGCGGCGCGCCAGTGGCAGGGATTTGATTTCCTGATTACGGCTACTTTCGGCGTGGTGTTCATCAGCCTGGTTTTGCAAGGCTTGACAATCCGCCGCCTCAGTGAATTCCTTGGTCTAGATGCCCGGCCCGGTGCTGTGGAGGACTACGAGATGCTGGTCGGGCAGATAATCGCTCACCAGGCAGCGCTCAATGAACTCGAGCGTCTGAACACCTCGCACGTGATTACCCATCGCGTCTTCGCCAGCCTTCGTGAACCCCGCGAGACCCAAATCGCACGCCTCGCCGAGCAGATCGAGGAGGTACAGGAGCAAGCGGAGGAACTGGAGCAATTGCAAGTTTTCGAGGCACAGCGACTGGTGCACCATGCTGAAAAAAGCGCCCTGTTGGACGCATTTCGCCGCGGTTTGATTGCTGAAAAGACACTCCAAACGCTCGCCGCTGACATTGACAAGCGTCATATAGAGCTTGAAGCAGAGCGTGATAAGCTCTCCCGCACGTCAGGGGACAGCGGCGTCTCCGATGTCTGAGCAATGTCTGATTCATAGTAGGATATTTCCGCTGCGGGGAGAAAAGGCGGTATAAGCTTCATTTGGGCGAGAGTGCGGAGGTGTAAGGTGTTAGCTCCAACAATCAGAATGGGTTGTCTGGAAGACTTAGGGCTTTCAGGTGAGGCGTTGAGCCGGTTCGAGGAAGCTCTAATGCGTCCCACCGGCATGATTCTTGTGAGCGGTCCCCGCCACAGCGGGAAGACCACATCCATTTACTCCTGCCTCACTCGACTTAACGTAGAACAACGCAGCCTTATGACCGCTGAGCGGCCGGTCCACGCGCACATGGACGGAATCAGCCAAACGGAAATCGTGGACGACGAGCAGATGAGCTTCGGCGACTGGCTTTACGCAGCCTGTCGGTTGGATCCGGATGTTGTGATGGTCAGCGAGCTTCCAGATGCCGGTGCGGTGGTCTCCGCCCTCCGCGCGGCCCGGCGCGCGCTGGTTTTGGTTGAGATGAACTCGCGCAGCAGCACCGAGGCCTTGGTGAAGCTTATGGATATGGGGCCCAAAGGGCGTACACTGGGTCTGCTGGTCACCTGTGTGACCCAGCAGCGTCTGGTGCGACGCCTCTGTCCGCGGTGTCGAATACGAGTGCCGTTTCCGGCTGAACAATTCACGCAGCTCTCATGGCTCCAGGAGCTTGCCAAACCCCTTAAAGCCTACGAGGCTGTCGGATGTGAATACTGCGCTGAGAGAGGCTATGCGGGCTATACGGCGCTGTTTGAAGTCAGCCAAGTAGGCCAACCGGTCGGCGATGTTTTGGATTGGGCTGTCTCCCGCGAAAAACTCATAACGGCGGGGCAAAGTCAGACGAACATGGCGCTGGTGCAGGACGGTCTGAAAAAGATTGAGGCCGGGATAACCAGTGTAAGCGAAGTGCTGCAAACGGTGCGAGAGGGCCCTGCACAAGATGTCGAGCCGGAGGTCTGACTGGTTATTGAATGTCCCACAGGTTTAGTGGATTTATGGTTTGCCACGGCTCCATGCGCTTTACGTGGCCGTCCACGAAGGCGAAGTTCGCCATCCTGTTGTGCCTCGGGTCCGGCCCATTGTTAGCCCCCGGATAACCGGGTGGGAAGCAGTGGGCCACCGACGCTCCATCAGTGCTCCGGCGCTTGTTGTCACAGAACATAATGGTGTCCGATGTGTGGTTGATTCGGCTTAGCAACTGATAATTAAGGTAGACGTGGTTGTATCCATATCCCCGAATCGTCCAGTGTCCGGGCACGCTGGGGCACTGGAAGATACGCCAGTCCTTGTGGTAGGGCAGCAGCATCGAGAAAATGTCGATGCCGATATACCCCTGTTCGACGCGGAAGTGAGTGGGCAATCGCTCGTTCCAATCCATTGCGTACATCAGCGTGGCCATTGCCACCTGCTTGAGGTGTTCCTGGCACGCTGCGCCTCTTCCAGCTTCACGTGCACTGGCCATAGCGGGCATCAATAGCGCGCATAAAATAGCCAGAATCGTGGTCACAACCAAGATTTCGACCAAACTGAAACCGCCGTGTCTGAAGCCATTCCGCATTGCCGGTCGGGCCCCCTCATGCTTGGTGCCCCGTCCCACTCTTTCATTGGCACGCCCGCCCATGAGCTTTAGCTGAGAGCGAATAAGTGGCCCCCTTGACCTGGGTCTGTCGGCTTCGGGGTCGGCCAGCAGTATTCGCTTGGTTACACTCGCCTGGCACCCTTAAGTGGTAGATAACCAGTGCCAATAGCAATGGTGAGCAAAGTCGCGAGGAGGCTGAGCGCGCGGCGTCCTCGTAGATATTGGGAAGGAACCGATGTGTCTATGGATACCAAGCGGCGTCTGCTCGCCAAGGTTCGTGACCTGCCGACGCTTCCGATGATTGCCGTGCGGGCCATGAATCTGGCTCGCGATCCTACCTCATCGGCTGTAGATGTAGCCGAGGTCCTGCAGGCCGACGCCCCGCTCACCTCCCGGCTGCTCAGAATCGCCAACTCGGCCTATTACAGCCCTCGTGATCCGATTACGACCGTTGCCCGTGCTATTGCATTCCTGGGGTTGGATACGGTCCGGGACCTGATACTGACCGTTTCAGTGCTCGAAACATTTCGTGCGGGACATACAGGCAAGGGGCTGGATTGGCCGCAGCACTGGCGGCATTCGCTCGGGTGTGCAATCCTTGCCGAGGAACTTTCGGTCGAACCCGATAAGGCCGTGCGGAGCCTGTATTTCGTGGCGGGGTTGCTCCACGACATAGGCAAACTTATGCTGGACGCCTATCATTCAGCGACTTACGCCCAGGTGATTGAACAGGTGGTATTGAACGGCAAGAGACCCAGGGACGCTGAGATCGAGGCCTATAGCGTCCCGCACGACGTAATCGGGGAATGGTTGGCCGAGAAATGGAACTTCGATGAGAGCCTCAAACAGGCGATTCTCCGGCACCACAGGCCGCTTGCAAACCAGCGCGCGCCCGAGCCGGAAATCCGGCTCGCGGCGACGGTGGCCGTATGCGACTTCCTATGTTGGGCGCAGGGGCTTGGGAGCGTTCCAGGTAAGCACATCCCCGTTTTCAGCGACGAAATCTGGCAAATGGCGGGTATAGATGACTCCCGCGCCATGGAACTGGCGTCGGATATTGAAAAGCGTGTGGACGCGGCCGCTGGAGCATTCGGAATCAACGCTCCGCCGCTCGCCCACAGGGCGGATAAGGTCCGATAGCACCCCTTGGCACCACAGGCGTCTCGCCCGTGATATCCACTTGTGTACTTCTGCGAAAGTGTCTCGATTCGCCCGTCAGCACTCTTGTGCAGCTCTGGAGACCCCAAATGAGTAAGGGCCAAATTGCATCTCCTTGACATGGGTATAGAATGCTGTTATTATAAAAAAGCGGTTCTCCCACAATGCTTCATAGGGTCAAGTTATGTATGGATAGCGGGTACGGCAAAGGAGGGAAAACGTTGCATCGTCAAAAGGGGTTTACACTTATCGAGTTGTTGGTCGTTATCGCAATTATTGCGATTTTGGCTGCAATTCTCTTCCCGGTCTTCGCCAAGGCCAGGGAGAAAGCCAAGACCGGAGCCTGCCAGTCAAACCTCAAGCAGATCATGCTCGCGACGCTGATGTATGCGCAGGACTATGACGAGACCACCATGAGCACCCACATCTTCACGGGTGCTCCGGGACACATCATCGACGGTTACTCCTGGCCCATCGAGACTCTGCAGCCCTACGTCAAGAACATCAATGTGTTTATCTGCCCTGGTGACGCGAATCCGTGGACGTACTGGAGAACGCCTACCCTTGAGCGCTGGGCGATGTCGTACGGGCCAAACGTCCAGACGAGCGCCAACGGGGGACGGGAGGGGGGTATCGGCTCAGTCAAGCTCTCGGCGTTGCAGGTTCCTGCGCAGACCGTCGGCTGGTGCGACGACCACGACGTGTGCGTCTCGGCGGCGGTTCCGACGCCGGGCTACGCGAGGCCTGCGATGTATTGGACCGGCGACGTGTAGCGTACCGTGGTGTGACCAGCCACGCGGGCGGGATCAACATAGCTTGGTGCGATGGGCACGTCACGTGGCAAAAGATCAACGGAAAAACCTGGCAGGAGGCCATTGACCCCGCAGTGACGGGCCTTAACTTCGTCAACGACTACAGGCCATGGACCGTCGAGGACGACTGAGAATGAGTTGACAGCACGCGAACATGTGCATCGCCGCCGGGGCTTTACGCCGCCGGGCGGTAATCTCACTGTGAACGGGGGCGCCGGCAAGTCCGGTGCCCTCGTTGTTGTTTGGGTATATGTGGCTGCAGCCTGGTGAGCCTGTGGAGTGTTCCCGCCGACATTGCGGGATACATAAGAAGAGGGGCATGGGTGAAAGCCCCGAAAAAAAGTTTAGGACCGGCAAAGGAAAGTTTGCGTGGGCGTCGAACCCCAGAATAGGAATTTTTGTATTGCACACATCTTATAGAGGAGGTTAAGTCATGGTCCGAAGAGGCAAAGGGTTTACACTCATCGAGCTGTTGGTCGTGATCGCTATCATCGCGATCCTGGCCGCGATTCTCTTCCCGGTCTTCGCCAAGGCCAGGGAGAAGGCAAAGCAAGCCGGCTGCCAGTCGAACCTGAAGCAGATCGGCCTGGCATGGCTGATGTATGCTCAGGACTACGATGAGACGACTTGCTCAAGCCTCATCTCCTACCCGGGCAATCCCGATCCGCACGTGTGGCCTGACCGCCTGTATCCTCTTGAGCTGTTGCAACCGTACATCAAGAACACCCAACTTTTCATCTGTCCCGGAGACCCGACCCCGGTCAACTGGCAATGGGGCCTTCCCAACAGCAAGGCCTGGGACATGTCTTACGGCTATAACGTCCAGGCGAGCGCCGCGTCGCCGCCGCACAATTGGGTGGACATGGGTGTGGCCGGCATCCGGCTGGCGTTGTTGAGTGTGCCCGCTGCGACTGTCTGCTGGACCGATTCGCAGTCTCTGCTTGCGTCCGCATCGGTTCCGTCTCCCGGTTTCAGTCATCCGTGTCCCGGGTGGACGGGCCATGCCCTTGGCGCGGGCTGGGCCGTGGCTTACGCAGGAATTGAGTGCCATAACGGCGGTGTCAGCGTGGCTTGGTGTGACGGACATGTAACGTGGCAGAAAATTAACGGCAAGGACTGGCAGGAGGCTTGTGACCCGAATATCGTAGGCCTTAACTTCGTCAACGACTACAGGCCGTGGACCGTCGAGGACGACTGAGAATGAGTTGATAGTACGCGAATATGTGCATGGCCGCCGGGGCTTTGCGCCGCCGGGCGGTAAGCTCACTG
>JALGUK010000569.1 GCA_029820875.1 Candidatus Zipacnadia bacterium | reverse complement strand
GGCGCCCCTGTCAGTGGACTTCCTCCGGATTTCGCTGACCGAACGAATCACGGTGCCGGTGCCCATTCAACTGGTGGGCGAGCCGGTCGGCGTTGAGGAAGGCGGCGTTCTGGATCATGTCCTTCGCGAGGTGGAGATTTCCGTTTTGCCGCTGGAGGTTCCGGAGGCGTTGCAACTTGACGTCTCACAACTGCAGGTAGGTGATTCCCTGCAGGTCCGTGATGTCGCTGCTCCCGAGGGTGTTGAGATCCTCAGTGATCCCGACGAAACCGTGGCTGTTGTCGTAGCGCCGTCGGAGGTTGAGGAGGCGGAAGAGGAGGTACTGGAGGAAGAGATGGAACTGGAGGAGGCCGGCGAGTGGCTGTTGTCGTAGCGCCGTCGGAGGTTGAGGAGGCGGAAGAGGAGGTACTGGAGGAAGAGATGGAACTGGAGGAGGCCGGCGAGGAGGAAGAAGCCGCCGAGGAAGAAGCTGCGGAGGAAGAAGAGTAATTTCCAACCGGCTTGAACAGTTCCCGCCTATAAGCAGTCGGAGCCAGACCTATGAAACTGATTGTCGGACTGGGCAACCCGGGCCGGGAATATGAAGGGTCGCGCCATAATATCGGCTTCGAAACATTGGACCTGTTGGCGGAACGCAACCAGATTCAGGTTCGCCACCGGTTGCATCGTGCGCTGTACGGTAGGGGATGGGTGAAGGGTGTCGAGTGCCTTCTGGCAAAGCCTCAGACATTTATGAACGCCAGTGGCGAGGCGGTGGTGCGGCTGCTGTTTTACTACCGTATACAGCCGTCCAAGCTCCTCGTCATCTGCGACGACCTCGCGTTGGACCTCGGGCGTATCCGCCTGCGTCGCAAAGGCAGTGACGGCGGGCACAAGGGTCTCGCATCCATTATCAGTCATCTTCACACTTCCGAATTCGCCCGACTACGGATTGGAATCGGCCAACCTCCACCTGAGCTTGGCGCCGTGGACTATGTCCTCGGCCGGTTCACCTCGCAGGAGCGTCCCATTGCCGACGAGGCGGTCGCGAGGGCGGCCGATGCCGTTGAAGTTATGCTCCAGGACGGTATTGAAAGCGCGATGAATCAGTTCAACTGACGGGCCAACTCACTTTCATAGGGAGCGGCGGGTATGTCACCCAAAGGCGCATTATCCCACTGCAGGATGTCCCTTGGTCTTCGAGACACCTCACCAACTTCTCGTCGCAACGATTCTCTCCGCTCAAGCTACGGACAAGAAGGTCAACGAAATCACTCCCCGGCTTTTCAAGAAGTTCAAGAACGTGGCGGCCTTTGCCGCAGCAGGCCAGGAAGAACTCGAGGAGGAAATCCACAGCCTGGGGTTCTTCCGCAACAAGGCTAAGAGCATTCGCCTTGCGTCCCAGAAGATACTGGTTCGGCGGCGAGGTGCCGCAGACCATGCAGGAGATGCTTACATTACCCGGGGTCGCTCGAAAGACCGCGAATGTGGTGTTGGCAAACGCATTCGGCATCGCGGAGGGTATTGTAGTAGACACGCATGTCAAGCGTCTCGCAAAAAGGATGGGGCTAAGCCGTCACAATGATCCCGTCAAGATTGAAGAGGACCTGATGGCGCTGCTCCCCAGAAGCCAGTGGATACAGGTCGGACACCTCTTAACAGCTCACGGCCGAGAAATCTGCACCGCGCGCAAGCCGATGTGCGAAATCTGCCCGGTGGAGGACCTCTGCCCCAAACTCCTTTGACCTATTCCGCTTGTAAGACCTCCGCACATTTCAACCGTGGTGGCCTATTTCCCCTCATGCGGCGCAAGCTCAGGCCAGATACTGTGCATCTGCCAGGCATCGAGGGAAACCAGCCTCGCGGCGCCGCCGCGCGCGAAGACGGATACGCCGTTGCTGTCGGCGCGTTCGGGATAAACGCGGACGGTCAGGCATTGCTTGCCGTTCGCGAACACCTCGACGGAGCTTCGGTCTATGAATATACGCAATTTCAGCGGCCCATTCTCCCCAAGTCTGAGCGGGCCTATCTCGGGTGGCCGCGCCCGCACGTCCGGTCGCAAAGACGCGCGGGAGATGTCTATCCCAAGCAGGCATTCGCCTCTGTCCCCCGAGCCAATGCCTCGATAGAGCGTGACGGTCGTTTGTTCCTCGCCGCTGGGGGAACGGAGAATGTTGACCCCGACCTCGCGTGCCGCGCGCGGTTCTATCTCGGCCTGGACCTCCATCGCCTTGCCCCTGATTCCGTTCAACAGCATCTCGCCGCCAGCCGGTATATCAGTTGGCCCTACATGCTTGTGAGCGAAGCGAAGTGATTCCAGCGCGGGGATAGGCTCAATGCGAAGCGAGTTATCGTCGGCAAGTGACAGGCGGCGCGGCAGGGACATCATCCCGTGCCAGGAGGCCGTCTCGATGCCCTCATGCAAGTTGAAGATTGCGATGAAGCGGCCCTTGTCGTCGATTGTAGCCGACGGGGCATGCAAACAACCGCGCACGAGCGGGCCGTAGTTCATCCGGCCGTGGTAATCGGGGCTAAACGTGTGCGTTCGGCGGTCGTAGACCCCGACATAGTACTGCGCGGCGCGTTTATGGCTGAAAAACAGCAGCATATGTTTGCCGTCGAGCGGAACAGGTGCTCCACGTTCCGGCAATCCTTGCGGTTCTCGCCGTCCTTATACGTGCCCGACAGCGCGTAGTAGCCGTCATCCTCCTTCCATATGCATGGATCAAACACACGGTAGGGGCGGCCGCTTGCATCGGTCGGGACAATGGGGATAACCGGGTTGTCCGGATGTTTGTGCCAGTTAAGCAGCAGCGGATCGCTGGCCGTGGCGATGCTGTTGCCTGATTGCGTGCCGTGGTAGATGGCGATTACACGCTCCGGCTCGACCACCGTTTGACCGCTGTAGCAGTCCTTTTCCGTCGTCGGGTAGATTGCTACAGGCAAATCCTTCCAGTGAACCAAGTCCCTGCTATACACGTGGCCCCAGTGGACGCGCTCCTGGCCCTTCGGCCAGTACTGGTAGAACAGGTGATACTCGCCGCGCCATTGGCAGAGTCCATACGGGTCCGTCGCAAGCCGCTCACGCGATTCGCGGAACGCCAGCAACTGCTCATCCGATTCGAGCGCCTCAAGCTGTGCTTCCAGCGTATCAGGATAAGTTCTCCCACCGAGTGGTTCAAAGCGCGACGTCATTTCCACGGGATCCCCCTTTGTCCAGATGCAACATTAACGGGCAGTCCGGTCGCAACAGGCAGAAACGAAAGGGCCATTCTCCATGTCCTGTAACCTACATCAGGTCCTCGATGGCCTGGCCGAGCCGGCGATGGATTGCCAGCACGCGTTCCGGGTCGCGCTCAAAGTGCGCTCGCGAGGGGCAAAGAGACATGATGGACTCCTCGAGCAGCTTCCGCCCTCTTGCCTTCCTCGGATCGCCGTCGGGAAGCTTGTTGACGGCCTCGTTGAGAATCCAGAAATAATCGTAGTCCTCAATACCGTCCCGCATGTTCTCAAGCCGCACCGAC
>JALGUK010000568.1 GCA_029820875.1 Candidatus Zipacnadia bacterium | reverse complement strand
CGGGTCCATTGCGCTCATTAGACCATTGGCGAAGGCGGCCCAGTGCAGTTCCCGGCCGGCCTGGCCGTTGGTGACATCCATGGAGTCACCGTCGATTACTCCTGCCAGGTCCTTGGCCAGCTTACGCGTCTCGGGGTATTCCTCTATGTCGGCCCAGTAGGCCATATCCCCTTGGAGCCACAGTGTCGAGCCGGGAGCGACCTCCTCGGTCATCTTGCGGATGCGCTTGAATGTGTTTACAATCGAATCCTCGACCACGAAGCGGTGCCATTCCGCCGGATATTTCTCTTTAATCAGGCGAGTATAGCCTGCGAGAGTGTCCGCCTTGATATTGACCTTCTTGGTCGCGGCCATATACTGCACGAACCGCCTAATCTGTACGGGGGTAAAACGCTTTTTAGGGGACATCGGCGCGCCCCAGCCATCATTAAGCTCCAGAGTGATGGGCCCGCCACCTCCAGCCCGGCGCACCATGCGCTGCAAGTACGGTCTGAACCAGTCCATGAAGGGCTGGCCGTTGGGGAAAAAGCCGAACGAGTCGTACAGGATACCCAGCTTCGGCTTTGACCAGTCCGAGCGGAAGGGACCCCAGGCGAGGGTGTCGTTCACATCAGAGACCATGTTCGCGTTGGCCCAATCGTTATAAGGGGCGGGATGGTCGGCGGTCGGCGCGATGCAGGGTATCTCGAACGGCTGTGCCCAGTAGCGGTCGCCGGGCACATGTACGCCAAACCGGGCGGAGGGATGGTGCACATCGCGATACTTGGCCATCTTGCGACGGGGTTTGATGCAGTAAAAGGGCCTCTCGGCGGACGCGATAACTTGCCCATCCTGCTCCAGGCGGGCCGTGAGCCGGTAACACTCGAAGTCGGAGGTCATCGCGTGGTCAAAACGGAGGAGTTTGCGCTCGCCAGGCGCAAGCTCAAGCAGGCCCTCCGCCAGGGTCTCGCTGGTTCCACTGACTGCGCCAGCAAGATTTGCGGTCAATACACCGCTGATGGTCTGGTCGGACCGGTTGAGGATTTCCAGCGCAAGGTGCGCCGTCTCACCGGGTGTATAAAGGGGATGCTCGACGTTTCCGCGGTCGCTCCAGTCCAGGAAGGGGCTTGAGCGGGTTATCAGGCTGTCAAGCTCGGCCTTTGCGCGGCGATGGACGACGTCGTCCAAAAGAAATCGGGCGATGACATCAGGTTGTGGTGCATATCGCCCCTCGACGAAGTCGCTGCAGGTCGCTCCGCCGTCGGTCAGCACGGCGAAACGGCCCCAAAACTGCGGCCGGTACCTGGGCCTGACCGGCACTTCAACTTGCCGAACCACGCCAGCGGGCAACGTGAACGGGACTTCGCCGAACGCCACAAGCGATTTGTCCCAGTTGAACACCCGGTAAGTGAGCAGCCCCGCCGCCTCGCGCTTGCTCCCATTGCGAAGCTTGACGAGGAACGGCCCCTCGGCCGACCGTAGGACCACCGAGTCCACCTCCACCCTTGGGGGCTTAAGCAGCGAGGCCACGAGAGACGGCAGGACACTGCCCTTTTCCTGCTTGAAGCTCTTCAGGGTTCGTGGGTCCACCTCTTCCCGGGCCGCCAGCTCCCGGGAGAGGCCGGGTGCCAGGACCACGACCACGCCCTGCGCCACACGCTGGGTGGCTATAGCCGGCCTCCCGCCGTTGAAGAGCGCCAGAGACGTACTGTGGGGAAGGAGAACGGTCGGCGCCGCGATGGGTAATGTCTCGGTGGGAACGATGAAGCGCATTCCGGGGGCAGCCTCGAGCAGCCCGCGCTTCCCGTAAAGCAATTTTGGGGGCGCTATCTTGTATGCTGGCGACAGCTCAGCCGCGAAAGCGATTGTATTTGTGCCCTCCTTGACAGCACCGTTGAGCACAAACAGATTGTCGGCGGTTCGGTGAAGAGAGTGCCCGTTCGCATAGGCGGCCTTGACAGCACCCTTGGCAAGTTCAAGCAGCAGCGGCTCCCCAAGGTCCCGTTTCCGAAGGTGCAGTCCCCGCTTACTCCCACCTGAGTAGCGGCCCAGTTGACGGGCTGCCACTGGCGGTCATCCAGTCCCGGCTTGCCGTATCCTTTTGCCCAGCCCTCGCCGTTCGGGTCCGCTCGCAAGCGCCATCCGAACGGCGCCGGGGGCTTCGCCGCGCTCAGCGACTCGATGCCGCTTATGCTGACCGAGCCTTGGTGTCGCATTGCCACCGCCAGGACGTGTTTCTCCGCCGAAAGCGCTCCACCGGGTACTACCAGCCGTCCACGGCCTGTTCCAATGGGCTTACCGTCCACGTACAGCTCAGCGGACCCGTTGGTGTTTATGCGCAGCGGGCTTGCGGCGGTATCTGCATCGAGGGATATGCTTGTGCGGAACCAGGCCGTTGCCACGCTCTTTATGCGCGCAGTGATACCGAGGTTCTTGAGGTCGTCGCGCCGCTCGGTCATTACACAAAGAAGGTTATCCCCCGGTGCAAATGCCGCCCCAGGCAGGGTGAGATGTTCCCCCTCGCCGGTCTCCCGGCCGTTCAACCACGCGCGGAACCAGTTGGGGCTTGGCTCCA
>JALGUK010000567.1 GCA_029820875.1 Candidatus Zipacnadia bacterium | reverse complement strand
TCGTTCTCGTACTGCGGCACGCCGGTCTCCTTCTTAATAAACCACTCCTGGGCGGCGCTTAGGGGAAGCACGTATGTAGCAGGATGGGGAAGCTGCCTGCTCTTTGCAAACTCACCTACGGTCCAGCAAGCGCGTGAGCCTAATGGAATCTCCAGTCGGCGACCCACGAGATATTTTACCTTCCCCGTGTCCGAAAAGAAGCCGACGAATTGCTCATAGGGCATTCGCAGCCTGCCGATGCGGATATCTGTCGAGAAGCGCGCAATAAACGGGGGGCGGGAAAGGTCGGATATTGATGTGCTGCTGAGGTAGCCCGAGCCCCAGCGAAGTTGCTGACGGCCCACCTCGAAATCATACCATGAATGGTGAATCCGCAAACATGCACGGCTAAAGCGGGGGCGGTTCTTGTTGCCGAATGTCAGATCAAGCGGATCCCGGCCTGCGGTTACCTGCACGTCAAAGAAGCTATCGGGCACCGCGAGGTCCTCCAGGATGGACAACCGCAGACTGCCGCGTGTTCCGTCGGCTGCCTGGCTGTCCGAAAAGGCCTGCAAGTCAACCTGTGCCGAAGGAGTAATTAACCCGGGTTCTGTGGGACCCAGGTCCGGCAGCGTCCGGCCCGCGAGGGGGGGCACGTGCCGGTATTGCACAACGAGTTTCCGCACCGAGGAACGCGCCGTCGCTGGAATGTCCGGATGGGATGTTACATAATCCAGGCAATCAGCGACCATTTGTGCCATCTCGCTCTTCGAGTACTGGTAAAGCAACGAGAAATCCCGGCTCGATTTCCCGGGCACCAGTCCCTGCGCTGCCAAAGAAGCAAGCAGGTCGTAAGACCAATGCTCGCGGCTCACCTGGTCGGCGGGACTTGCCGCTACAGCGCCCGCAAGGCACAACAAAAGCAACGCAACCAACGTGGTGCGTCTCACCATGCTTGTTACTCCTTTATATACTGCCGTGGTGTCTGCGACTCGCCGACATATTGTTACGCAAAAAATGCTTCGCCATCGCTTCTCGAACTCCTTCAGACGGCCGAGAAACTCTGATTGTTGCGGCTCGTCTCGGGCTTGTAAATATTGGGGTGCTTGCCTTGTTGAGGCAATGCGGGAGGGATGGATTCACGGCCGGGGCAGAGGCGCCCAGACGACGTGAGATTCGACCGCTTCGTTCTGCGTGATGTTGCGTAGTCCGGTACCGTCCGGGCGCATAATGTACAGGTCTGTATGCGCATCTCGCTGAGAGAGGAATGCGATGAATCTTCCGTCCGGCGACCACACCGGGCCCCAATCCTCGTTGCGGAGATTCCTGCCCTGGGCGTCCATCACATAGACCTCGCGGTTGCCGTCGCGGGACGTAGCAAACGCAATCCACTTCCCATCCGGCGAGAAGACCCCCGGCTCGTCCCAGGCTGGGTTCTGGCTGAGATTGATTTGCCCCTTCCCCGCAATGTCGGTTAGGTACAGCTCGATATTGCCATCGCGATGGGATGTGAAAAGCAGCCTGCGACTGTCGGGCGCCCAGGAGATGTTCCCGTCCCACGCTGGATGAGGGCAGATGTCAATCGGTTGAGTGCCGTCAGGGTTCATGACCCAGACATCCTGGTTCTCGGTCCGGTCGGACACGAATGCAATCTTGTCCCCACGCGGCGACCACAATCCGGGGCCGTTCCAGCCGGCGTTTTTGGTGAGCCGAGTGACGAAGGACCCATCCGGTCTCATAGTATAGAGCTCCTGCGGCCCATGGCCGCCATTGGGGATTGGCATCGAAAGCTGGGTTCCGGGTCAGGTTTTGCTCGTTGCGGCCGGTAATATCAATCACGTAGATGTCGCTGACCTCATTGCGAGTGGAGGCGAATGCGATGTGTTTCGCGTCCGGGGACCAGGTCGGCTGCTCGTCTGGGAACGGACTGCGTGTGAGCCTGCGCAGCTCGCTCCCGTCAGCACGGGCCACACATATGTCGGCGTTTCCGTGCTCGGTGGAGACGAAACACAGCATCGGAGCCGGTGCTTGGCTCATAATAGGCCCCGGCGCCAGCCACAAGCAAAGTGCGAGGACAGCTACAAGGAGCACCACCGGCACAGACCTGAGCATACCACATTCACCCTCACAGGAGCCTGAATCAAAAGCGGGATTTTTACATGCCGGTTCTTCAAACAATCGACACAAGGAGATTGTGCCGCTCGCCGCCGATGTTATTACTACGAGGCCCCTGCCACCTGCAGTCCGTCCACGCGAATGGAGGGCATGATGTTACCCGGCTCCTCGCGGAAGTCGCTGGAGACGGCGTCAATCTT
>JALGUK010000064.1 GCA_029820875.1 Candidatus Zipacnadia bacterium | reverse complement strand
CTCGCCAAGCGTGGAGTGCAATTCCTGCACCGGATGCAGGACAACGTCGTCGAACAACACCTCACCGTCAACATGCCACTGGCCGAGGCGAAGAAAAACGCCGGAGGCGTCATCAGGCGTGCGGAAAACAAACCCGTACTGCTCCCACTCCGGCCCGGGCCGGAAGTCATGGTTGTTGCAGTTTAAGCCGGCGACTGCCACTCCTCCGGACGCCCCGGCCGTACTCCTGGCCCACCAGGTGAGCTGGTAAGTCTGCCCGGGTTCCACCTTGAGGGTGTGGTCGGTACCTGTGCCCGACGCCTTGATGCACCGGTCGCCGTTATGCCCCGGTACCGCCCACTCGCCGCCTTCGCCTTCGTACACCCAGCCAACTGGACTATCGGTTCCGTTTTCGAAGGAGGAATTTGGTATCGTCATCGTGTCACTCCAACAAGGCAGATTGCCCGACCACAACGCCCAGCAGAGAACGAGAAAACCAACGGCGGCCCCTGCCGACCACGCCCGTCTTGGACCGTTCATTTTTTCATCACCCACGCTCATATGATGACACCGGCTTAGCGCGTTTTGGGCTACTGGTTTCCCCCTTCCAGGTCCTCGGTGCTTTCCTGCTGGGACTCAATCTGCTGGTTTGCCTTCTGGACGGCCCCCCGAGCCTCACCCGGGGCCTTTAAGCCCTTCTCGATGTAGCCCTCCACTTTCCCGCCTTGGTCGGACTTCGCAGCCGGCTCCTTCTTACCGCACCCTGCAAGCAGCAGCACAGATACAATGAACAGCAACATGATTAATACAACCACAATACGTCTCGCACCCAATCCCTTCACCTCACTTCTTCCTGCGAGTCCTGCACCTGTCAGGATGGAGATTCGCCATGACCATATTATAATCCCTCCAAGAAGCTGACATATTGGAGGCGACCTGGCGAAACGGCCCACGAATCACCGTGGGTTGGCAAGGTTGCGAGCGGAATTCATGTCGCCGCTAAACCATATTGGCGAATGCGTCAGCGATCTTATGAGCGATATCCTCTGAGCTTGCCCCTGACTCCAGGGATGCGGCAATCTGCTCCTGTATCGAGCACGCAACAAGCAATACCCCTGCCTGCTTAAGCGCGCCCAGGACGGCTGACATCTGGATAAGGATATCCTTACACTGACGGCCCTCGCCGATCATCCGCTGCAGACCGCGTACCTGCCCTTCGACTTTCGCCAGGCGGTGCTTGACGTCAGCAAGCGCAACCTCTTGCAAGGCATTTCACCTCATAGCCCTCTGATTTACCGTTGGCTCCCGCCGAGAGCCGCCATCAACCCGAACACCGCTCCAAGAATGGTCGCGATATAGGGGTTGCAGGTCATCGGTCAACCGCCCTGACCGCTGGTCAGGGAGCGGGAGGCAAGGCTGACGAGAAAACCGATTCCCGCACCGGCCGCTACGCCCAGGAATGCCTTAAGCACTATCACCGACCACATTTCCTTTGATTGCTCAGTCTGTTTTCGGTGCGAACGGACCGTTCGCATCAGCTTGCTCAAGTGAATTTGCCGCTTGTCGAACTCGAACACCCTGCCGACGCGAAGAGGGAGAAATTCCTCTTAACCTGGCGGCTCCCACACTTTGGACAGCGCACTACAGAGTCATCTTCACCGGCGCGAAGCAGCTCTTCGAACTGTGCGCCGCACTTTTTGCATGTGTACTCGTAAAGAGGCATCAAACATCATCTCGCTTGCCGTCCGTAGATTGGTCATTATCGGCATCGGGACGATGCCGGGCTTTGCTTGGTGGTCTCCGCTCAACTGAGCAGGAGTCTGTAGCTCCTCAACCGCCCACGCGAAACCTCGCTGATTCACCCAATAGGCAATGCCAAGGGACACCAGCAAACAAAACTACAAAGAAGGTCCACGCTCTCGTGAGTTCCCCTTCAGTTGAGGGTAATTTCCATTTTAGGCCCGTACTTGATGGTATTGTGGAGATAGCATTGCCTTGCGGAGCGCAACAGGGCCGCCCGATGCTTCTCCGGAACTGGTCCCGGCATGGTGATTTTGAAATTTATCGCGCCGAGCCGCTTGGGCCTATCGGTCGGTTCGCGCTCCACCTGTACCTTCATGCCGGCGGTCGGGATATCGTGCCGCCGTGCATAGGATGCCGCGTAAGCCGCAACGCAGCCCCCGAGAGCAAAGAGAAACATGTCCGTCGGGGTTGGGCCCGGGGTCTCGCTTTTGTCGCCGAGTGTGATACGAACCTCCCGTCCGCCGATTTCAGCCGACAGGGACCGGTCCTCGCCGTATTCGATAACAATGCTCATCGCTGCAGGTCTCACCTCTTGAATATTGTCGCGAACATGCGCGTAGTATTGAGTGCATCGAATGCCGTATCGGAGCTCAACTACCCTACCCCGTACCGTAGAACCTCTTCAAAGCGCCATAAGTTTCCACTCGGGTTTAAGTCTGCCGGAGGAACAGTGCTTCCGCAGGCCGAGGTCCGTCTCATTTGTAGTCGAGCACGAGCACTCTGACGCCGCTTTCCGGAATGTCCTTGCGCTTCACCTCAACCGTATTGCCCGACACTACCTGCGTTTGGCTTTCCACGTCAAACAGTTGCAGGAAATCATTGACTCCGACGAGCGGGAACCGGCTTGGGTCCATCGCGTCGGTCAAGTAGTGCATGGGGAAGATAATTCGGGCCGATAGCTGCTGCGCCACGGTTTTTGCCTCATCCGGCCCGATGGTGAAGAACCCGCCGGTCGGGACAAACAATACATGGACAGGGCCTATCGCCTCGACCTGCTCCTCAGTGAGAACGTGGCCGAGGTCGCCGCAATGAGCGAACCGGATGTCGTCCATCGTCCAGACAAAGACGATGTTGTTCCCCCGCTTTGCCCCGCCGCTTTCGTCGTGATAGGTCGAGACGCCCACAAAGCGCACGCGGTTCGCCTCGTGAGGGCCGGGCGTGCTGATGACCACCGGTGTTCCCTTGGCTGCGCCCACGTTTGCATGGTCCCCGTGACTGTGGGAGACAAGCACCACATCCGCCGCCACATCGGGAACCGGGTAGCCCACGGTCTCGTCGAATGGGTCGGTCAGAACACGGATCTTACCGTCGCTGATCAAAAAGCATGCATGTCCGAACCACTGTACCGTCATGTTCGTTCCCTCCATTCACATGCAGTCAGCTTGCGCGTGTAAATTTAGAACCCGAGCGCGTAAACACGCCCCTCGCCTTTGCCCAGGCGTACTCGCAGGGTCGGCCCCTCTTCCGCTGGGCGGAGCACGCAGCGATGCAGCTCGCCGGTGCGCTTGCTGACCTCCTTGACCGTTTTGACACGCTTGTCCAGCACAAGGTCGGCTTGGACTCGCTCGTCATATCGGCCGTTTGTCACCACGATGTACAGCGCACCCTCCGGGTCGCGCAGCTCACCGATAACGAGCTTGGCGCCGCCGGTGGACTTGACGATCGCATCAGGCGGAGGTCCGCTTGCGCCCTGGGGCGGCTCGCCGCCTGTGTGATACACCTTCTCGGACGTGAGGTTTATCAGGGTCGGCCCGAGCGCCTTAAACTCCGCGTTCATCTCCCGGGCGATGTACCACTTGTGGTCGAGGGTGCCGTCTCTGCGGATGAGAGCGTTGCCATACAGTTCGTCATTAACCCAGTAATAAGTGAAATAAAGAAGCCCCTTGGCGCCGTAAGCGATGGCGGTATATGCCTGCCAGCGCAGCTCCCCCTCCGTCGGGTCGCGATAGGCGAAGTGCTGTGTGGCAAGGAAGATGTACCAGAATGGAATGCCGTACTTGAGGGCCTCGCGGCGGATGACCTCCATGTTCGCGAAGTAGCTCGGCCGCAGGCCGTCGCCTACCAGGGCGTAATGGTCATAGGAGAGCACTTGCGGCCTGACAACCTCGCAGAACCGTTCGACGTGTTCTTCATAAGTCTTTGTCCCCAACTGCTCTTGGCTGGCATAGTCGGGATAGAGATTGATGTAAGGAAGATGGTCGGGGTCGAGCTTCAGCAGAAGCTGATTCACATGTGCGAGATTGGCAAACATCGAGGCGTTCGGTTCGTCCCTCAGATAGTATCCGAACAGCGCGGGATGGTCCTTAAGCTCGGCGACCGCCTGGGCGATTTCGGCGTCCACCTGCTCGCCGGGCTTCTTGATGCCTGCGATACGACTGTCACTGACGAGACATTTCATCCCGTACTTGTGCGCGATATCAGGGTCACCGCAGAAAACGAGATTGAAGTTGCAGTCTGCAATCTGCTGATACCATGTGTCCTCCGCCGGAGGGCCGTGCCAATAGCTTATCACGAAGAACGGCTGTTGCCAGGCCTCGGCTCCCGCCGCACATCCCGTCAGTACCACTGCAGGGACAATCAGCGACCATATCCTGACGCTCATTGAAACTCCCCCTATTTTGTTCTGAGATATTTTAGTTGCTTCGGCGCGCGGGCTGTAATCTCCTGCGTGCCGCTCAAGCGCTTGACGCTCCTGCTGCCTTTGTGGTACACTGCAATTCACCTTGGTGACGCCAGAAAAGTGTCGGTGGTAAGTATCCGCTCGCACGGCCCGCGAAAGTTGAATTGAGCCTGTCCACTGACTGAAGTCATTCCCGTTCCTCGGCATGGGCCGGCGAGGTGCGGGGATGATTTTTTTGGCCTGCGCCGGGGGAGTTTACCTGGAGTATGTAGCTCCGCATCTTAGTCGCACAACTCGGATGCAGGCGCGACGGCGTGAACCGCAAGTACGCTTGCGCGTCCGATGCTCCGAACACCGTTGGAGGTGGCGTTATTGGCGCTTGTTTCCATGAAGGAACTGCTCGAGGCCGGGGTGCACTTCGGCCACCAGACCCGCCGCTGGAACCCGAAGATGAAGCGCTTCATTTACAGCGAGCGCAACGGGATTTACATCATTGACCTGCACCAGACGGTCCGACGCCTGGACGAGGCGTACAAGTTCGTGCGCGAGACAGTGGCCGATGGGGGCACACTCCTGATGGTCGGCACAAAACGCCAGGCACAGGAGTCCATCCGCGAGGCGGCCGAGCGCTGCGGCATGTTCCATGTTACACACCGCTGGCTGGGAGGAATGCTTACAAACTTCAGCACGATCCGTCAGCGGATCCGCCGCCTCATGGAACTCGAGCAAGCCAAGCAGAGCGGGGAGTTCGAGGTCCTCACGAAGAAGGAGGCCGCCAAACTCGAAGAGGAGCTGGATAAGCTCGCGAGAACGCTGGGCGGCATAAGGGATATGAAGCGCTTGCCGGACGTTTTGTTCATCGTGGACCTGAAAAAGGAGCATATCGCCGTCGCGGAAGCGCGTAAACTGCACATCCCAATCGTCGCCATCGTGGACACCAACTGCGACCCGGATGAGGTTGATTTCGTCATCCCGGGTAATGATGACGCAATCCGTGCCATCCGGCTGATGGCAAATAAGATGGCAGACGCGGCCGTTGAGGGCGCGAACGAGGCGACGCGGCGAGCCGAGCAGGCCGAGGCGGCCGAGCAAGCCGAGGCCGAGGAGGCAGAAGAGGCGAAACTGGCGGAATTGGAGCAGGTTTACGAACTCGAAGAGGAACTCGAGGAAGAATCAGTCGAGGACTTGGAGCCTATCCAACCGCCTCATCAGCGGCGATAGCACTGGGAAGGCTGTTGTACATCGCGTTTTTGCACCGTACAAAACAAACTGGGATAAAAAATGGGAGAGAGGGCCGCATGGAAGTCTCGGCGGCAATTGTCAAGCAACTCCGTGATAGAACTGGCGCGGGGATGATGGACTGCAAGAAGGCGCTCTTGGAAGCCGAGGGCGATATGGAACGCGCGGCGGTGCTGCTGCGTGAAAAAGGTGTGGCAGTCGCCCAAAAGCGAGCGGGCAAGGCTGCTGCTGAGGGGATAATCGCAACTTATGTCCATGGCGGAAAGCTCGGGGTGATGGTCGAGGTCAATTCTGAGACGGACTTTGTGGCAAATACCGACGAGTTTAAGCATTTTGCCAAAGAGTGCGCGATGCAAATCGCCGCAATGAAGCCGGAGTACGTCGCTCCTGAGGATGTGCCCGAGGATGTTATCGAACAGGAGCGGGAGATTTACCGGAATCAGGCCCTGGCAGAGGGCAAGCCGGAGAAGGTAGTGGACAAGATCGTCGAGGGAAGGCTCAAGAAATTCTACTCGGAGGTCTGCCTGCTTGAACAGGCGTATATTCGAGATGACAAGCACACGATCCGCGACCTTCTTAATGAGTTGGCAGGAAAGGTCGGCGAGCGAATAGTCGTCCGCCGGTTCGTGATTTTCCGTGTCGGTGAGGAGTCAGGAGTCTGAGGGCGAGCCTGCTACAGGCCAGGTGTATGCCCCTCTGCCCGCCTCGTAACCGGCGCCATTCAGCAAATGGTGAGGAAATTCCAGTGTCTGAGACGCCCAAGTACAAGCGGGTGCTGCTGAAGCTCTCTGGGGAGGCGTTCAAGGGTAGTCAAGAATTTGGTGTGGACCACGGCGTGGTCAACACCCTCGCCGTTCAGATTCGGGAGGTCCACCAGCGAGGGGTACAGACCGCCATCGTAGTCGGCGGAGGCAACATCTTCCGCGGCTCTATCGCTGCCGAGCGGGGAATGGACCGCGCCACTGCCGACTATATGGGTATGCTCGCCACCACCATTAACGCCATCGCTCTCCAGGATGAGTTGGAACGAATCGGGGTGATCACCCGCGTCCAGAGCGCGATTGAGATGCGCGAAATCGCTGAGCCGTTTATCCGCCGTCGGGCGATTCGTCATCTGGAGAAGGGGCGGGTTGTAATCTTCGCGGCAGGAAGCGGAAACCCGTTCTTTACGACCGACACCGCAAGCGTCTTGCGGGCTGCGGAGATTAATGCAGAGGTTATTTTGAAGGCGACGAACGTGGATGGCGTGTATGATCGGGACCCGAAGAAGGACAAAAATGCCGTTGCTATCAGCAGAATAAGTTATATCGAGGTGCTCAACCGGCAACTGAAGGTAATGGACTCCACCGCAATCTCGCTGAGCATGGACAACAATATACCGATAATCGTTTTCAACATCGCGACACCGGGGAATATCCTTCGCGCTGTTATGGGCGAAGAAATCGGGACACTCGTGCAGTAACATCCGTACACCCGCAAGCCCCATGGGCACCAGCCAACCGGGGGTGACCTTTTATGGACAAGCTCATTGCCGGAATGCGGAAACACATGGAGAAGTCCGTTGACGCCATGGAACGGGGGTTTGCAACAATTCGTACCGGTCGAGCCAGTCCGGCATTGCTTGAACACGTTAAGGTGGACTATTACGGCTCGGACATGCCGATTAACCAGGTGGCGACTGTCTCCGTCCCCGAGGCGCGGTTGATGCTCATCGCGCCCTGGGACAAGTCCATTATTCCCAAGATCGAAAAGGCGATAATGACCTCCGACCTGGGCCTTACTCCGAGCAACGACGGTAATGTCATCAGGCTCGCTATCCCCCAGCTTACCGAGGAGCGGCGACAGGAAATGGCCAAGCTTGTCGGGCAGAAGGCCGAGGAGTGTCGTATAGCTATCCGTAATATCCGGCGGGAAACCATAGAAGAACTCAAGAAGATGGAGAAGCGCGAGGGGCTTTCTGAAGACGAGGTCCGGCAGGGAGAAGATGAGATTCAAGATATCCATGACGAGTTCATCCGTCGGGTAGATGAGTTGAAAGAGGCGAAGATTGCGGAGTTGATGGAGGTCTGAAGCATCTTGCAAGGTGTCCAGCAATACGAAATTCCGGACTTGTGCGCGTATCCTCTTGACCTTGCCCAACAGCGCCTGCGGCACCTTGCCCCACACGCTTCGGTGAGAATCGTGCGAACCTCGCCACCGAAAGGTCCGCGGTCGCAGGGGCGTCTGCGGGTTCTGCGACAGCAGGTACTGGCCGACGGGATGCTCGAGTTGTTAGTGGCCGCCGAGGACGGCGGCGGTCCGGTGGAGTTGGATGCCGACACCAAGGCGATACATTGAATTCCCGCATAGCAAGTACGGCTGCCGAATGCCCCCTTCGCCCTCCAACGAAGGGGGTAGTCTGTATCACGGACACATGCTTTAAAGACCTGGGGGGCTGAGATTGAAGAGTCGGGCAGCCCGCGCTGGTATTGACCTGAACCGACTTCCACGTCATGTGCAGGGACATTACGAAGGTGCCGAGGCGACAAAGCGCCTGGTACGTGCCTGTGGTAAGCTCGGAATCGAGGCACTGACCGTTTACTCTTTCTCAACCGAAAACTGGAACCGCCCGCCTGAAGAGGTTGAAGCCATCATGGGGCTGATGGAATGGCGCCTACGGGAGGAGATTGACGAACTTGACGCTGACGACACCGTCTTCAGAGCCTCCGGCCGCATTCACGAGGTGCCTGAATCGCTCCAGGAGGAAATCCGCCGGGCGACGCTTCGAACCGAGAACAATAGCGGAATGGTCTTCAATGTCGCCATCAACTACGGCGGGCGGGCGGAAATCATTGACGCGGCGCGCTCCCTTGCCCAGCGTTGCGTCGAGGGCGAGCTTTCCCCTCAAGATATAAATGAGGAACAATTCGCGCAGCACCTTTATATGCCCGACTTGCCAGACCCGGACCTGCTGATTCGGACCGGCGGCGAGATGCGGATTTCCAACTTCCTGATCTGGCAAATCGCCTATGCGGAGCTGGTGGTCCTCCCGATACTGTGGCCGGAGTTCGATGAGAGGCACCTGTTCGATGCGATACTTGAGTATCAGCGCCGGCAGCGGCGTTTTGGGGGACTGGTGGAAGAGGGTGACGACTCATGAACGCCCGCGCTTTGGCGATTATCGGTTCCACCGGTTCCATCGGCCGTCAGACGCTCGATATCGTCCGCGCGTTCCCGGAACGTCTGCGTGTTTGTGCCATTGCGGCGGGGCGCAACGTTGAACTGCTGGCAGCGCAGGCCAGGGAGTTCCGCCCCGAGGCGGTTGCGGTGTATGATGAGCGGCGCCTCGATGAGTTGAAGTCCGCTCTTTCGGGCCAGCAAGTGCAGGTGTTGGCCGGCCCGGAGGGTGTGAGCCAAATAGCCTCGTGGGCGGGTAGCGATGTGGTTGTGGGGGCTGCGGGCGGGGTAGCCGGGCTGGAGCCGGTTATGGCAGCAATCCGCGCAGGCAAGAGGCTCGCGCTGGCCAATAAGGAGCCTCTTGTGGTCGCAGGAGAGCTTGTTGTGCGCGAGGCCCGGCGGTTCGGCGCGAAGCTTTTGCCCGTGGACAGCGAGCTTTCCGCGATTTTTCAGGCGCTGCAGGGAGAGCAGGACGCCTCGAAAATCAGCCGTATAATACTGACGGCCTCCGGCGGCCCGTTCCGCGAACGTTCCGAGGAGGAGATGGCGGCGGCAACCGTTCGCGATGCTCTTGACCATCCAACCTGGCAGATGGGCCCCAAGGTGACGATTGACTCGGCTACGCTCATGAACAAGGGCTTTGAGGTCTTTGAGGCGCGCTGGCTCTTCGATGTCGATTTCGACCGGATTGAGGTTGTGGTGCACCCGCAGTCAATCGTTCACTCGCTCGTGGAGTTCGTTGACGGCTCGGTACTGGCCCAGCTCGGCCTTCCGGACATGCGCCTGCCCATCCAGTACGCTCTCTTTTACCCGGAGCGGATGCCGAACACTTTGGAACGCCTGGATTTGACAGCGGCGTCGCCGCTGACGTTTGAAAAGCCCGATCTTTCACGGTTCCCATGTTTGCGCCTGGCGTTGGATGCGGCGCGGGCGGGTGGGACGATGCCGGCGGTTCTGGACGGCGCGGACCAGGCAGCCGTTGAGTGCTTCATGGAAGGGCGAATCCGATTGACGGACATACCGGCAGGTCGTTCGGAGCAAGGTGGTCGGGGAGCGGCAATGAACTGGGACCAGATTATTGCAACCGGAAGCGGCATCGTTCAATTCGTCGTGATACTGGGCATGATGGTGCTCTTTCACGAGTTCGGGCACCTGGTGGTCGCGCGCCTGGTCGGAATGCGCGTCTACGAGTTCTCCATCGGCTTCTTCCGGCCGGCGCTGTACTCGTTCGAGCGCGGCGGAGTCACCTACTCGATACGGCCAATCCCACTCGGCGGCTATGTTCGCATCGCCGGAATGGAACCCGGGGATGAGGACGCTCCTGACGGCTATAATAGCAAGCCGCTGTGGGCACGGGCGGCTGTGATATGCGCAGGCTCTGGAATGAACATCGTTTTGGCGGCCTTATTCTTCTGGTGCGCGCTGGCATTCTACGGCGAGGCGCAAACAGGACCATTCGATATCCTGCGAAGCACCACGGTGGTCGCGCGCGTCACGCCGGACAACCCGGCTCATGCCGTCGGTATCAAGCCCGGTGATAGGGTCGTCGCCGTCAATGGGACAATCACCGCATCCCCCATCGAAGCCGGAGACCTGATTCGCCCAAATGCCGACAAGGAAATAACCATCACGATCCTGCGCGGGGGAAGAAAAGTGACGGTCAACGCCCCCATTGAGTGGGCCTTTGAGCAATGGCTTGAGCAGAACGGCAGACCGAACATGCACTTTGTCTCCTTGCCGGATTCCTTCCGCTATCCTCCGTTCTCTTCCGATCTCAAGTACTGGGAAGACTTGCGCTGGGGTGACGAAGTTCTATCAGTCGAGGGGCTGCCGGACGCCGATCCTCTCCAGGTCGCCCGGATTGCGCGGCGACGTAATGGCTACCCGATGCTGGTCAAGGTCAAGCGGGGAGCACGAGAGGTGCCGGTCGTGGTTTCCCCTGAATGGCTCTTTACGACATGGGCCATCGCTAAGGACGTGCGCGGATTCCTGCTTCGTGCCGATAGCATGAAACCGTCGGTTCGAGCCGCCGTGGGCCTGAAGTCCGGCGACTGGGTCGTTGGAGTCGGCGGCATCGAAAGCGCTGCCCCCGCCGATATGATTGACCTGTACATAGAGAAGCCCGATGTCGAGCTTACCATCCAGCGTGCTGCGGACGAGATGGTTCTGAACGTCACCCCGAAGGCGGTGGAAGTTGATGATATCAGTTGGGCGGCCAGCGGCAATCCGATTTACAAGAAGGAGCATATCGGGCGCATCGGCGTCGCCTGGCATATCCATCGCAAGCCCTTGAGCTTTATCGAGGAGATCTCAGGCGCGATTAAGGAGACTTATGTCGCCGCGGTGGTGATTCCAAAGGCGGTCGTGTGGGTGATTAAGGGGTTGCTTCCCAACGAGATTGGAGGACCGCTTCGAATTGGGGCCGAAGTCGTCAAGGCGTCGTACCTGGGCTTACAGGGTGTTCTTGCGCTTGCGGGCTTCATCAGCGTCAACCTCGCCATCATCAACATGGTGCCATTCCCCGCTCTGGACGGCTTCTGGGTCGCGATGGTCGGCTACGAAGCCGTTGTGCGCAAGCCGCTTAACCGCCGTGCACAGACGATTGCCGTCACAATCGGCTTCTTCGTTTTGATTGGCCTTTTCGTCCTTATCACAATCAATGATATTATGAGGCTGTTGTAGCTTCTGCGGAGGCAAAGAACGATGCACCGGCGGAGCACACGGCAGATAAAGGTCCGCGGCGTCGCCATCGGCGGGGGAGCGCCCGTCTCCATCCAGTCCATGACCAACACGAAAACTCAGGACGTGGGCGCGACCGCCGCCCAGATAGATCGCCTTCTTGCAGCGGGATGCGAGATAGTCCGCGTCGCAATCCCGAACACGAAGGCAGCCGACGCATTCGGGGAGCTGAGGGAGCGCTTCGACTGTCCGCTGGTGGCTGACATACACTTCGACTATCGCCTGGCGCTGCGTGCGGCGGAGCTGGGCGCCGACAAGTTGCGGATTAATCCGGGCAATATCGGGGACAGAAGCAAAGTCGAGCAGGTGGTGGCGGCCGCCTCCGAGCGCGGGATTCCCATCCGCGTGGGAGTCAACGCCGGGTCGCTTGAACTCCGGCTGATTGACAAGCACGGCGGCCCGACGCCGGCGGCGCTGTGCGAGAGCGCGCTCGACGAGGTCGCGTTCCTCGAGGAACTGGGCTTCCGCGACATCGTGGTCTCCATCAAGGCCTCGGACGTCCCGCGGACCATCGAGGCCAACCGCCTTTTCGGCCGCGAGACCGATATCCCCCTTCATTTGGGCATTACGGAGGCAGGCCTGCCTGAGACGGGGGTCGTCAAGTCGGCGGTCGGCATCGGCGCGCTGCTTGCAGAGGGCATCGGGGACACGCTCCGGGTCTCCCTCACCGGCGACCCGGTGGTCGAGGTGGAGGCGGGCAAGCAGATACTGCAGGCGCTTGGGATGCGCGTCTTCGGGCCGGAGCTTATAGCCTGCCCGATGTGCGGCCGGTGCGAGGTGGACCTTGAGGCGCTTGCGGCTGAGGTGCGGGAGCGGCTCAAGGGGATTGACGCGCCCATCCGGGTGGCGGTGATGGGCTGCGCGGTCAACGGCCCGGGTGAGGCGGCCGAGGCGGACGTAGGCATCGCGGGCGG
>JALGUK010000063.1 GCA_029820875.1 Candidatus Zipacnadia bacterium | reverse complement strand
ACCGTTGCCTGTCGCACGTCCGGGTCGCAACTGTAGTCAGGATCGTAGCCTGTCAATGCCTGGCCCTCTACGGTCTGCTCGACATTGGCTGAAACGTGGTAGTCACCGACCTCGAGGTTGGGGATGATATATGTCCCATCCGGTCCGGTGGTCGCCCAGCCGTCGAAGGCCGCTTGATACTCGGCGAGTTCCTCGGCCGTCATGGACTCCTCGATTTCCGGTGCCAGCGCGGGGACCGCATACACCGGTATTCCGCCGGCCGGAACGCCGGTTCCCTTGAATGTCACCTTTCCGGAGATGGAACCGGGCTCGGTCTTGGTCAGCAGGATGTTCAAGCCGGTATCGCGCCCGCCTCCGTGCACAAGTCCCGACTTCTCCTGGGGCGACTGCAACTCGACGAAACCGTGGCGCACCGCTCTGTACACGTGGATGCCCGGCTCAATGCCGTAAGCTATCCAGCGGCCTGCTTCATCGCAGCGGGCGGCCCAGCCGACCGTTGTGCCGGGTGAGCGGTTCTCCATAATCTCGACGATCGGGTAAGGCTTACCTATCGGCTTCCCGCCGGTCTGTGTCTGCCCGACATGTCCCGCGAAGGTTCCGGTGTTGCTACCGCAATAGAAGTTGTGGATAATCTTGCCCCGGAAGTTCTGGCAGTCTTTCTGGTCGTCATGGGAATGGTATTCCCGGTGGATCGCCTCGAACCCCATCGGCATGTAAAAGGTCCAGAAGTCCTTTTGCGGGTCGTGGTAAAGCACTGCCGCTGCACCGGAACCGTCGGGATATGAGTACACGGTCTGGGCTGTCCCGACCGGCTGCACCACATCCTGCCAAACGGTGTACCAGTGTGCATCGTGGAAGCGCGGTTTCTCAGGGGGAGTGCCGTGCTGGAATGGAGTGCGCGCGAAACTCGGCGGCTCGTTCTGCGAGATATGCCAGTAGTGATATGTACCCCAAATGTGGCCCGGCCGCAGCCATGGGTCCCCGTCCATGAATGTAACTCCAGTGCCCGAACAGTTGATGGTCTCATTATAATTGGGGATCAGCCCGGCGGCGTAGTCATCTCGGATGAACTGGACATGGAGGTAGTCAGTCAGGAAGGAGTTCTGGAAAAGCCCGTTGGCTGTAAGCGCCCAGGCTATGTCCTGTCCGCTTATCATCAGCCGCCCGCCTTGGTCCAGGAACCGCTCCAGCGTGTTCTGGATGTCAGACGCGATGATAGAGCCCTCGTTCGGAGTGGTCCAGACGTGGCCGGTCCGCGGGGCGTTCCAGATGACTATCGCATCGGAATCAATGACCGACTCCGGCATAAGTTGGTGCTTGACCTTGGGCAGATAGAAGCTCAGGTCGCCAATAGTTATCTTGTCGCGGCAGATGACACGCCAGATATCATATCCCTTGCCGTACCAACCGTCCCTGATGCTGTTGGCCCACACGCTCGACCAGGCTGCACCCTGACCGCGGTCTGTGGCTCCTGGGTTGTCCAGGAAGTAGCTCTCCGTAGGATACCCTGCAGGCCACTGGTCCCAGTAGCCCAGATACCACTCACTTGAGAAGAACTTCTGGCCGTGCCCGTAATCGTCTACGTACAGAATCCGATGCTGCGGGATGAACGGCTTGGTCGAGAAGCCGTAAATCGTATCATAGGTTATCTCGTTGCCGACTGAGTCGCGAAGGTAGATGTCAATGTAGTAGTCGCTGGGCGATGTCGGCGTGCTCCAAGTGCCGGTGAACCATTCGCCTTTCTGGTCGTCAGGCCCGTAGTCGGGGTCAGGCGCGAGAATAATCTCGCCCACCCGTTCCCAGGACCACTCGAGCATGGCGGAAAACCGGTCCTCATCTTCGTCGCTGCACCCTTCGTTGGGCACGTAAGGGCCGTACGCGAGGTAGATTTTATGGTCTGTGACATCATCCCCGTAGCCATCGGGGTCTCGGAAGATTGCGCGGACCTCCGCCACGTCATTCTCACGGTCCGTCACTCGAACGTGGATAACCAGGTCGCCTCCGGGCGGAACAAGGCGCTGGTCCACCTTCGGCAACTCCTGCAGTTCGGGCGGCTCTATATCCTCGGACGCCGTCTCCCAGATGTCAAATGTGGCCCCACTGCGATTGGAGGAGAAAGCGATGCGGGCAACGGGGAACGTCGAACCGATGGGACGCGAGTAAGTCGGGTGTTCGTCGGTGGCGGTATCGGCGAACCGGTTCGAGTGCAGGACCGCAGGCGCTCCTCCGACCTCTCCGCTGCTATCCATGGACCACACATTGACGTCACCCGGACTGCCGTCACCGGTGTCGCGGTCCGAGGCAAACACTATCCGGCCGCCGCCAGCAGTGTAGTCCGGCTGGCGGTCGTTGACGCTCGCCGTACCTCCGCCATTCGACCTCTGCGTCGCGCTAGTCCCGTCACTGTTTACAGTCCATATCTTGTAAGCGCCGCCTTCGTCCGAGGCGTAGGCGATGACATCCGCTGCAGGCGACCAGACCGGCTCGATTTCGTTGGCATCGGTAGCAGCCACCGGCTGCGCGGCACTCGAAAGGTCCGCGGGAATCCAGTAGATGTCCCAGTCACTGGTCGGAGTGGCCCGATACTGGTACGCAATCCTCGTACCACCTGAATCCCATGTAGGATGGCGCTTGTCTCCGGTACCAGCGAGGTTGCTGACCGTCAGGAGTTGAGGCTTGACCTGCGGAGAGAGGAAACTGTAGGTGTAAATCTCCCATGTTCCGCCGGCGGATTTGCGTGCAAAGGCCATAAAGTTGCCCTGCGGCGACCACGCAGGCTCCCGGTCGTCGGTGCCGTCCGGCGGGTTGGTAATCTCCTCCTGGAGCGAGCCGTCGCCGGCCATTCGCCAAATATGATAATTGGCACGCGCCTGGTCGGCGCTGATGTGGCCATCTTGGTCGGGCACGCCGTTGCTGGCAAAAAGAATGAATTCCTGGTTCGACGCCTTCGCCCAGTTCGGGTCAACCTCATTAGAAACAGGAGTATTGCTCGTGAGATTGCGGTCCGGCTGGGTGACCCGGGAAGTCAGTTCCCGCGGGATGGTTCGAACCGGCTTCTCACCCAAAAGAGGGGGTAAAGGCTTCAAGGGCCTGGCGGGCGGCAAACCCATCTTCTGCGCCGCATCTATCCCTGACATGTCCGGAGGAACCGGGTCGCCCGGCTTCCACGGACCAACAATGTTCGGCGGACGCTGCACAGGGGCGGCGATGAGAGCCGTGGCCAGAATGAGAGCAAATGCACAGAGGATTATCTGCCGGAGGCGCAGGTTCCTCACAGACCATCACTCCTTGCTGCGTCGGTGCATCGAAAGCGCCACAACTTAAGACGAGTAAGTCCATCCCCTGCGTGGCGCCGCGCCAAACTCAGTTCCGGCGGATGTTCATAAATAAACCAGGCTTGCTATCTTCGCCGACTACATACTGACTATCGATTCGATCCCTCGACAGCCGAGAGTGGGACGTGCCAAGCCCGGTCTGCATAACACCATAACTGGGCGCAAGGGGCACAACCTGCGCCCGTAGCGCTCGTTCGTCCACTGTTTCAAAGCCCAACCCGAACGCGTTACCGTCTTCGCTCGGGCTATCAATCTCAATGTCGCAGCGCATTATATCATACGGACCAGCTTTTTGCAACCCCAACATCGCCTACTTTTGCCGGCTGTTGTCATGGGTAAGTTGAGTCCATAGACGTGCGACCTGCTCGCGAAGTTCACTGATGGAGCCTGAATTATCAATAATAATGTCAGCCGGGTGGTTGTCAAGCCCCAACTCCTGATGCGTCTTCATGCGCCAGCGGGCCTGTGTCTCGTCCAGATTGTCCCGCTCCATCAATCGGCTGAGGCGGACATTTTCAGGGGCTGTCACGCGCACAAGAACATCCACCAAATCCCGCGCGCCCATTTCGATGAGATTGGCCGCTTCCACAACCGCTGCAGGAGGCGGCGCTGATGACTGGCGCAGGTCCCTCAGCCGATTCCGTATGGCTTGAACCATCGGGGGGTGCATAATCCGCTCAAGACGTAACCGCGCTGCAGGCTCGGTAAAGATGAGCCGGGCCATTCGCCCGCGATCCAGGCCGCCGTCCCGCCGGCGGTACTCCTGGCCAAACTCCTGCAAGACGGCCTCCAACGTGGCCGAACCGGGGGCTGTCACCTCCCGCGAGACGTCATCTGCGCGGATGACTGCTGCACCAAGTCGCGCAAGCTCGCTCGCGACAAGCCCCTTCCCGGCGGCAATCGGCCCGATGACCCCGATTACGATCACGCGTATTCCCCTGTGTTGCGCCCGGGTTATCTAACGAGACAGTCACTCATCAGGTGGCTCGGGCAGCTCCTGCGGTTGCCATGTCGGCTGGCCTTCGGATTCAGGCTGCGGCTCATCGGGCGAAACAGTGTTTTGCTCCTCGCTGTGTTCGGCCTGCTCCTCCGGCGCCGGCGTCTCCGCCGATTCGGCTTCCGCCGCTTGCTGCTCAGGCGGCTCAGCGGTTCCCCCGGCCACTTTACGGAGCTGGTCGCCGAACATATCGCCGATGGTGACCGTTTGCTGCTCCTGAGACTTCATGTACTCCTGATACTCCCGCCGTTCGCGCTCCCGGGCCGCCTCAATCAGACTCAGAGTAGCCCGGCGCTCCTGCGGGCGGAGGTTGAGGATTTTGACCTCGACTTCCTGCCCAGTCTGGACAATCTCGCCGGGGTCGGACACGCGTTTTTCCGACAGCTCCGACGTGGGGATGATGCCCTCGATGCCGGACTCGAGCGCCGCAAACGCGCCGAACTGGACAACACGAGTGATCCGGGCCGGAACAACCTGTCCGACCTTGTAATGCTTCGGAGCCTCCTTCCATGGGTCAGGAAGAATCTGGCGTCGGCCCAGGGAGATGCGCTCCTTTTCGCGGTCAATCCGCAGGATCATCACCTGGATTGTGTCCCCCACATTGAGCACTTCGGAGGGATGTTTGATGCGTGTCCAGGCCATCTCCGATATGTGCAGAAGCCCATCGACGCCTCCAAGGTCCACAAAAGCGCCGTAATTGGTGATGTTGCGAACGCGTCCTGTGACGACCTGCCCTTCCTGCAGAGAACTGAGGGTCTCCTGCTTTCGAGCCTGCCGCTCCTCCTCCACCACAATCCGGTGGGAGAGGATAACCTTTTTACTCTCGCGGTCTGCCTCAATGACCTTCAGGCGGAGCGACCTGCCGACGAAGCCGTCAATGTCGCGCAGGCGACGCGCACCGACATGAGAGGCCGGTACGAAGCCCTGAACGCCCAGGTCGACTCGAAGTCCCCCTTTGACCCGGTCGGTCACCATCGCCGTGATGACCTCCCCCGTCTCATACGCATTCAACACGCGCCGCCAGACGTTTTCATAGTCAGCGCGCTTCTTGGATAGAAGAATGTTGCCTTCCTCATCCTCCGGCCGGACCACGTAAACATCCAGCACCTCGCCGACCGCAGGCTGACTGCCCTCTTCTGCAAACTCGTGTGCGGGAATCAGACCTTCGCACTTGGTGCCAACGTCAACCAGCACACCTTCGGAACTGACCGTGACCACGGTTCCCTCGACAATGTCACCTTCGCGAAGCTGGCCGTGAGCAGACTCGACCTCGGCCATTGCAGCACCTTGATCCATTAGTTCCTCGGCAGGTGCCGGTTCCGGCACTGATGCGGGTTCGAGAGGCTCAGGCTGCGGTTCCTGGCCTGAAGGCTCCGGCACCTGGGAGTTTCCAGGCGCCTGTTGGGTCTCGGCTTCGTCCCCCTGCTCAGGATGCTTTTGCTTGGACTGTTCGTTAAGGATTTGTAGTGCACGTTCGTCACTTAGAATCTTGTCGACGATGTCATTAGAGTCAAGGTCCATCAAATACAACTCCCTTTTTCACGTCCTGCAGCTAATCACAAGATGGCGCAGCAGTCGCTAAACAAACCGCAGCGCAGGACAATATTGGTACGGCTCACAAGCTGCGACGAATTCTGTCAGGTCATCTCGCACCTCCTTCCTTAGTCTGCCTGAAGCTTTCTTCAGAGACGTACAGGCTCCATCTCCGCCCAGTTCTTGCCAGCCTTCGCCTCCGCCTTGAGCGGGACCTCCAACTGATAGGCATTCTCAAGCGCTTCTTTCGTGGTCGCCGCAAGCGCACGGATGTGCTCATCGGGAGCCTCAAAGAGCAGTTCATCGTGCACGTTCAGCAATATAGCAGCCGGCGACCCGGACCTGGACAGCTCATCGTGGACACGGAGCATCGCCAGCTTCATTATATCCGCCGCCGTCCCCTGGATGGGCGTGTTCACCGCTATGCGTTCCGCCGCATGGCGTTGGCTCGGATTGTCGCTGTTTAGGCCAGCCACCTCACGTCGCCGCCCCAACAGCGTGGTCACGACTCCCTCTTGTCTTGCAGTCTCAATCGTACGCTCGATGTACCGGCGGACACCGGGCAGCTTCTTGAAATAGTCATTGATGAATTTTTCGGCCTCCTCACGACTTATACCCAACTGAGAGGCGAGCGCAGCCGGGCCCATGCCGTAGATGACGGCGAAATTGACGGTCTTGGCCTGGTCCCTCATCAGCGGCGTTACTTTCTCCGGTGGGACATCGAAGATATCGCAGGCGGTAGCGACGTGAATGTCCAGCCCCTCCCGAAATGCGCGCACCAACCGCTCATCCTTACAGACGTGTGCCAGTACCCGCAGTTCAATCTGCGAATAGTCAACCGAAAGAAGCGACCAGCCCTCCTGCCCGGCGACGAAACACCCGCGTATGCGTCTGCCCCACTCCCCGCGGGCCGGGATGTTCTGCAGGTTGGGGTCGCTGCTGCTCAACCGGCCGGTGGCGGTCACCGCCTGGTTGAAACGGGTATGCACGCGCCCGGTCCGAGGGTTCACCAACTTGCCCAGTGCGTCTGCATACGTAGACTTCAACTTTGTGAAGGTCCGGTACTCCAGGATTAGACGGGCAATCTCATGCTCCTGGGCTAACGCCTCAAGCACATCGGCACTGGTCGAACGGCCGGTCTTGGTCTTCCGCGTGGACTTCAGCCCGAGCTTGTCAAACAGCACGGTGGCAAGCTGCTTGGGCGAATCTATGTTGAACCGCTCGCCGGCTATCTCCCAAATACGCGAGGAGAGCCGCTCTATCTCCTGTTGCATCCGCTCGGAAAGGTCGGAGAGCTTCTGCCGGTCCACGGCAATCCCACGCGATTCCATCTCAGCGAGCACACGGGCCGTGGGCATCTCGATTTCTTCGAGAAGCTCCTCTTGCCCCCGTGCCCGAACTTGCTCCATTAGCGGCTCGTACAGCCGCAGGGAGGCATCTGCCATGAAACACGCGGAGCTGACGCAAGTTGCATCTTCCCCCGCGGCAAGCTCCCCGGCCAACAACTGGCCCAGCTCGTCCGGCTCCGGCTTCACATAGCCCAAAGTCTCCAGTACAAGGCGGCCCGGCGAATGATCGCTTCGCCCGGGTGAGCAAACGTAAGATGCCAGGAGCGAGTCGAAGCTGTCACCATCGAGCGTCATGCCGCCGAGGGCCAATGCGACCGCTTGCTCTTTGAAGTCGTGGCTACACTTGTGGATTTCGGGGTCCTGGAGCAACTGCCGAATCAGTGCCCCTTGTGCAGGAGGCGCGGATGCGGTCTCGGCAAACAGGTCCGTCTGCTGGGTCTCCTCGGAGGCCTTATCCAGCCAGAGTGAAGCCGGAACAAATGACGCCTGTCCGGGAGCCGTCGCCCAGGCCACTCCGACAATTCTCGCAGCCGTGGGCCGTTCCCGGATTTGCTCTATCAGTTCCGCAATGCCTGTGCTCTCGCGCACGATTCGGTACTCGGCCTGCCACCTGGAGTCGTCATCAACGGGCAATTGCTTGAGGATGTTGTGAAACTCCAGCCTTGCAAGCACCGCGCGCAGGCGCCGAAGGTCCTTGGTCCGGCCTTCGGCGGAAAGCGGGGGGAGCTTGACCGGGGCGTCTGAGGAGATTGTCGCCAGCTCCTTGCCCAGGCAAGCCAGCTCTGCATGTTTCACAATTGCCTTGCGGATGCGCTCCGGCTGGATCTGGTCAGCGTGGGCAAGTATCTCTTCGAGACTGCCGAACTGCTGCAGCAATCGCACCGCTGTCTTGTCCCCGACACCGGGAACGCCCGGGATGTTGTCGGAGGGGTCACCCGCGAGGCCCTTAAAGTCGGGAAT
>JALGUK010000566.1 GCA_029820875.1 Candidatus Zipacnadia bacterium | reverse complement strand
GAAACTTGCCTACGACCCCAGCGTCGGGAGTGATGTGCCCGTCCTTCCGCTCCAACACGGTGCGCGGGTGCGCTACTTCCGAAGTCGGGGAGACGGGATCTACGACCCCCAAGGCACCTTCCTGTGGCGGGCGACAAGCCCAAGCCCCTCTCAGCCGCTGGTTGCGGATCGAGACCCTCTCGCCGAGGGGATTACAGACTTTCAATTGCAATACTCGCACCTTCTCCCACCCAATGATTCCATTATCGCAGGCGTTACAATCACGATGACGGTGCAGTTCAAGGAGTTCGGCCACACCGTCCAGCGGACACATTCGACGACCGTCTCGGTCCGCAACGCGCAGCGAGGGACACAGTAGCACCTGAGGGGGTGGCGGCTATGAAACAGCTTACAGGTCTGGGATACCAACGCTCAACGGGCAGCGTTTTCGTGCTGGCGATTGTGGCGCTGGTCGTGATGCTCCTTCTGGCCGTGACCGTCCTGTCCATGTCCCAGCACTTGGTGAGGATGAGCGCGATTGAGGCACGCGGCAGGGCAGCTCTTGCACTGGCGGAAGCAGGGGTCACATACGGCATTGCGGTAGCCGAACAGGACCCGACATTCACGGTCGAGGTGGAATCGCTCCCGCCGGGCATTCAAGGCGGGTATACCGTGGACCGGTATCGCGTCGTCGGACAGGGGAACTACCGGGGAGTACGCAGGAGGGTCGAGGTCGGCGCCCGGTACGATACCTTCCTGAAGTACTCGCGCTTCGTTTCCGCCGGCAGCCTCTCGTACGCCGGCGGGGCCAAGCTCTCCGGTGAGGTATACGCTGGCGGGAACATCTATCTCAACGGCAGACCGGTGGAGTTCGCCAAAAACATCTCCTGCACAGGGAGCGTACGTAACAAGAGCAATGGCGTTTTCGGCGGCTCGGTGTTCGAGGGTGTGTCGCCTATAGACCTGAACCTGGCTGTGAATATCAACAACTATCGCAACCTCGCCCAACAGGCCGGCATGTACATCAGCTCTACCAGCGAAATCGACCTGGGGCTGTTCGACTTCTCCGGTCCGTACGTCACCTATGACGGCAATCCCATCAAGGATGCCTACGGGAACAATATCGCGGTGGACGACTTCAACGGTATTGTCTTCGTCGAAGGCGACGCCAAGGTCAAGGGCACGCTTCGTGGAAAATCCCTTTCCGTCGTCGCTTCGGACGACGTTGTCGTAATGGGCGACATCCGAACCGGCACAACCGGCGCGGACTTCTCAGACAAGCTGCAGCCACCCCTTGTGTTCAATACAGGTGCGGGCAAGGAGCAGGTACAAACTGTCAACCTCAACAGCATCATGGGCGACGGCGTCAACGAGTTGGCCCTGCGCACTTCCGGCACTCCCTGGGAGTACCTGGACGTTTACATCAAGGAGGACGGCGAGGAAATCGCGCACACGACCCTCCAGCGCCAGACGGGTTCGCCCGATGACCAACTGTCGGTTATGAAGGGCTTCATGACCGACCCGTCGGAACACACCTACACGGCCGAAATCCACTACAAGCCGAGCAAGTCCGGAGGCAACCCCGTCTGGATCGAGGCCGCTCGGGGTGACCCGGTCAACCTGGGGCTAATCGCCAAAGATTACATGTACATTGACCATCACACCCCGCGCTTCCTGACCATAGACGCGGCTATCGTAGCGCGCGACAACACCTGGAAGGCGCTTGGATATTCGTCGGACCACCCTCCGGTCAGCGGTACCTGGGACCTGGACGGGGACGGCAAAATCGAGACGTATAACAGTGACGGCAAGAACGAGCTGAACGTCTCCTCGAGCGACTGGGTCCTTACCATCAACGGGCCTATCATCACGGCCAAGGGCGGTAGCGCGGGGCCTTGGTCCAGCTACGGCGTGCGTCACTACAATTACAGCCGACTACCCGCCGCCTGAGTTCCCCGTGTTGCTGCAGCAGTGGGTGGTCACGTACTGGCGACTGCTCAAGGGAGCCTGAGCGCCCCAATAAGAGGTGCAGATACGATGAAGAGGACCGCTGCCGTACTTGCCGCCGGAATCGTGATAACGTCGATCGCGGGGTTGGTCCTGTGCTCCTGCGGGCGCGAGCCTGCCGGCCAAGCCACATCACAGCCCGAGATGACCAATACCCAGGTGGTGAAAGATACCGGCACCGGCGCAGCGGGTGAAGGGGGCGTGACAGAATCCGGCGTGAATCCAAGCAGCTTCAAGCGTTTGGCTGTCCCACGGAGGGCCCCTCAACCACCTCCGGCAACCGAAACCATTGTGCCTGAGGGGCCATCCCCGAACGATACCCTCGTTCGGCATTCCGAGGACGTGGAGGATTCCACCCCTATCACCGGGCCGTTGGACTGACGGAAGCCCTCGCCAAGACAAGCCCATCGCTCTTCTCACACCATGCCATTCC
>JALGUK010000062.1 GCA_029820875.1 Candidatus Zipacnadia bacterium | reverse complement strand
CCGAAAAGGACCGCTTCTACGAGGTGCTTCTTAACAAGGCGCGTTATAAGGGCCACCTGACCGGTCTGGTGTGGGCTACATCCACCAAGGCGCTGTTCTATCGGACCGACCTCTTTGAGACGGCGGGGCTTAGACCGCCGCAGGACTGGGACGAGCTGCTCCACGCCGCCAGACGATTACACAACCCTCCGCGCGTGTATGGGATAGGCATTCCGGGCAAGAAAACTTACGATACCACGGACAACTTTTACTTCTTTTTCTGGGCTGCGGGCGGAGAGTTCTTCGACGAGACAAGCCGTTCGGGATTGCGTTCGGACATTGCGCGGGCATCGCTGCAGTATTACGTGAACCTGGTCAACCGCTACCATGTAACCCAGCCGGAGGTGACCACATGGCACCGCAACGAGGCCCAGAGACTGTTCGAGCAGGGGAGGCTAGCGATGTTCGAGACAGGCCCTTGGGCTGTAGCCGCACTCGCAAAGCACGCGCCGAACCTGCAGTATGCGGTCGCGCCGCTTCCAACAAGCCCGGAGTCAGTCCGCGTTCGCATTGACGGCGGCAGGCTGCAGACGATTCGGCTTAAACCGCGGCGCATCACCCAGGTCATCACCGACCATCTGGTGCTCATGCGCTACTCAAAGCACCAAGAGCTTGCGCGAGAGTTCATCCGATTCGCCTACCAACGCCGGTACCGGCAAGCATTCTGCGAGTTGGGAATGGTGCCGGAGCTGAAGGAGGTCGGGCAGTCATCCTTCTTCCAGGGCAATCCCAGATGGAAAATCTTTGTGGACATCATCCCTACCAGCAAAGCGCTGCCGATGATACAGTGGGAGCCGGTGGAACTGGCGATGCAGCAAGCGCTCTATGACGTCCTGAGCGGGCGTGCCGGTGTTTCAGATGTACTTGAGCGGGTCGCCGATGTTGCAGAAGGAGCGTGGGTGGCACGGAATTAAGTGACAAATGCCGCTACGCGCTACCCTTGCTTGGCTTCTCAAAGCTACCAAGGCGGAAGGCCTCACCGGGAGCAGGAGCACCTTTCCGCTAACTCTTTATTTGCTTCAGAGCGTCCGAGACGGCGGAAGCCACCGCAGGGTCCTTGTCGCCCCGGAAGCTCTGGAGGGCCTGCTCAGCGTTTGCCCCTCCGATCCGGCCGAGTGCCTCGGCGGCTCCACGGCGTACCGCCGGCCGCTCATCGTCACTGAGCTTCTGCAGGGGGCCGACGGCAGAATCGTTGCCTATCTTGCCCAGCGCGACCGCCGCGTGGAGGCGCACACTCCACTCCGAGTCCTTCAGACTCTTGATAAGCGGTTTGATTGCGTTCTCGCTCCCGATTTCTCCAAGGCTGCGAGCGGCGGTGAGCCGTACCACCCAGTCCGCGTCTTGCAGGCGTTTCGCAAGCACCTTAACCACGCGCTCGCTGCCGAGATTGCTCAGGGCCTCGACCACACTCGAGCGGAGGTCCTCTTCATCGGCCTCGAGCAAACTCAGGAGCGGCTCGGCTGCCTTGGGGTCACCGATTTGCCCCAACGCCAATGCTGCATAGCGCTGGACGCGGGAATTCGGGTCGTTGAGTGCCTCGATTAGAGGGGCCACCGCCCGCCTATCACCGATCTTTCCCAACGCCTCTGCAGCCCAGCGCCTGACAAGGTAATCAGTGTCCCGCAAGGCTTCCACGAGGGGCCGGACGGATTTCTTACCGATCTGGGCTAATGCATTGGCGGCGGCGTCCCGCACGTCCGCGCTGGATGAGTTCAGCGTCTCCAGGAGTGGACCTACGGCTTCCGGGCTCGCGATTTCTCCCAGCGCAACCGCCGCGCATCGGGCGATATCGGCATTATCCGACTTCAGCCGTTCAATAAGAGCCGCAGTCGCCGCCTTTGCCCTTAGCTGCCCGAGGCTGATGATGGCCGCCCTTTGCACATCCACCGATTCGTCGTCCAGACAAGCCTTGAGCTTGCGTGCAACCCGCTTGTCTCCGAGTTTGCCCAACGCCTCGGCGGCCCAGCGCCGGACAAGTTGTTCCGTAGAGTCGAGGGCGTCAACCAGCTCCGGCACTGCCGCGCGGCCCAGCTTGATTAGAGCGGCCGTAGCGGCCCGCTGAACGTTGATACTGCTGTCCCCGAGGGCATTCATCAAAGGCTTGGCTGCACGCTCAGCCTTCAGCTCCCCGAGTGCTTCCGCTGCCGTCATGCGTACCCGGTAACTGCGGTCTTCAAGGGCCTCAATCAGCGGCGTAATACTCTCGCGCCCGAGGCAGACAAGCTGCGGAACTGCTGTACCCGTTCCTGAACTGCTCTTGCCACGCAGACTTTCAAGAATTTTCCGGGCGCGCTGCGAACGGCGCACGAAACCCCTCCCTCCGGTAGCAATGCGCACCACTTGGTGCTACCGGCCTTTGCACAGGCCTGGCAGTCGTCTACACTATCCGTTACTCGGCTAACCTGAGTAACTTCACGTTCTGGACGAGGTTATCCACATCGCCCTTAGCTTCCTTAGCAGCGTTTTGCATCAGCTGTTGAAGCTTAGCCTGTGTCTTCGAGCAGCTTTGCACCACCGTCAATGCCAGTTGCACGCTGTTGGGAGGTGCCTGTCCACGAGCGGTCCGCAAGCCCCTGTGCGCATCCTCGAGGCTTTTGAGAGCGGTAGTGATGTCGTTCGCCTCCAGTGCCTTCTCTGCGGTGTGCAGGTCTGCGATGACACCGTTAAGCGTGCTCTGGAAGGCGGCGTTGCGCATCATCTCGAGCTCGATCTGTTGGGTCTGCAGGTCATAGGTCCTCTTCATACCAGCCACCACTACAGCCGCGATAATCACAATCGCCGCCACAATGAACAACATCCCCCAACTCAACCCCATGCATCCCTCGGGTTCAAGCTCATCCTGTTCCTCCTCTACCTCGTCCAACTCGTCCTTGATGTCGTCGGCCATGTGTTTACCTCCTCATTGTGGAAGGGCTTTCGGCGGCAGTGCCGCCGCCGTGCGGGTAAAGCGAACGAGTCGAGCGGCTCCTGCAGAGTTCGGAACGCAGGTATTGAGCTGCCGGATGGGTCGGATTATCCGAACCATCACCGGGTTCATTGCGGCCGTAGCCTTGCACCTGATTCAAGAACCAGTTGGCGGCGTTCTGAAACTTAGTTGTACCCGCCACAACTTACGCACCGACTCAAACCCGGCAGGCACCTTATCGTCCTGCATGGTAGTGTTCGACACATGCGTGCCAAGTTCCTGTCAGCAATTAATGTTTAATTTTGCAATGATTTGATTCTGAGGGACAATATCCGCGTACTCTGCCCGGCGGCTAAAGCGGCTTTACCAGCTCAGAGCTTGCAAGAGAAAGCCGCCGACAACGCAACAGTCCGTCGAGTCCGCGCCTATGAGGAGTGGTAGTAAATCCATGCGGAGATGGCTGACAGAACGAAGAAGAAGATGGCTCCGTAAGTGGTGATGGTCTCGAGAAGGTCGTCCAGGCCGCCCTTCTTGAAGGCAGATTCGGCCTTCCCGCCGATTGTTCCGCTGAGCCCCTCGCTTTTGGTTGTCTGAAACATGACGGCGAGAATGATTACAACACAACTGATTATGTGCAACACTCGGATTACGGTAGCCATGAATCAACCTCGACCATGCCGCTTCCCGCTTGTGCCGGAGAAGCGCAAAACTCGCCCTATGAGGACCGCAGGCATTTAATCACATTGACATCGGCATTTTACTCGGTTCGGCCCTCGTTGTCAATAGTCACTCCACTCAGGTAGTGCATGCTCTGGCCTTGTGGCATCTTGAACCAGCCAACCTTCTGCTGCACTGGCGTTGGAACAACCCTGATGCGGCGCGCTTGTCCATATGTTTAATATTGAACGCCCAGACGCCCCTTGCTCCCTTTTTGTCCGCATTCTACACAAGACGGTGCTCATCACCGACACCAATTTGGTATTGACAACGAATGCGGGAGCGAGTAAAATTAGTCACGCGCTCGGTGGGGGAACTGCAAGCAAAGCCGCCTTCGAAGGCGGTTTTTGTGTGGTTCCCCGGGAGGTTTTCCGCACACCCCGATTCGGATAGGAGCTTGGGGAGAACCTGCATGCAGTTCGGCTACTCACAACTTGCGATTTTCCTGGCGGCCGCGCTCGTTTTCGGCCTCGCCGCCCTCTGGGTCTCGTGGCTTCTGCGTCCTTACAAGCCCACGGATGAAAAGCGCACGACTTACGAGTGCGGCGAGCTGCCCGTCGGCAACGCCTGGCTGCAATTCAACACCCAGTACTACCTTATCGCTCTGCTTTACATCGTATTCGCAGTTGAAACCGCGTTCATCGCGCCCTGGGCGCTGTGGTACAGAACGCTCGTTGAGCGTTACGGCCTATTCGGCTTCGTTGAGATGCTTATCTTCATCGGCGTGCTCACAGTGGGACTTGTTTATGCCTGGGGCAAGGGGGTCCTGCGATGGCTCTGATTGACAAGGCGGCCCCATTCATCAAGGAGAAGGTCCCGGGCGGGGGCATCATCGTAACCAGCCTTGATTGGGCGCTTAACTGGTCCCGGGAATCCTCGCTGTGGTATCTGTTGTTCGGAATCGCCTGCTGTGCCATCGAGATGATGGCGACCGGGGCTTCCCACTTCGACTTGGACCGCTTCGGCATTTTCCACCGAGGCACACCACGACAGGCGGATTTGATGATTGTCGCCGGCACGGTTAACACCAAGATGGCCGAACGGCTGCGGCGGCTCTATGACCAGATGGCCGAGCCGAAGTGGGTCATCGCGATGGGCAGTTGCGCGTGCACCGGCGGGCCCTACTATGATGCCTATACGAACGTGCGCGGAGTGGACAGGGTGGTGCCGGTGGACGTGTACATTCCAGGTTGTCCGCCTCGCCCGGAGGCGCTACTTGATGGGCTGATGAAGCTGCAGACGAAAATTCGCGGCATGAGTCTCGCCGACGCGCGCGGTCCTGAGGACGGCGAAAAAGAGAACAACGCTCACGGAGAGATTATATAAACGATGACGTCCGAGCAACTCGCCGAGCATGTGAAACCGATGCTTGAAGAATACGCAGAGAGTGTCGCTGTTGACCACGGCGAGGTTGTTGTGAGCGTTGCTGCCGAAAATCTCCTGGATGTTTGCACAAAGCTGCGCAATGCCGAGTCGCCCTTCGATTACTTCTCGTTCATGACTGCAATAGACCGCGGCGAGACATTTGAGTTGGTCTATCGTCTGCGTTCGTTTGCGCTCAATGCCGAAATTTTCGTGACGACTTCCGTCCCGCGTGAGAAGCCTGAGATTGACAGCGTCGTCCCGGTCTGGGAAGGCGCCGACTGGCATGAGCGCGAGTGCTATGACCTGTTCGGCGTGACCTTCCGTAATCATCCCGACCTGCGCCGGATTCTACTTCCCGATGACTGGGATGGGTACCCGCTGCGCAAGGACTATGTCTCTCCGCACGAACGCGAGCCTGACGGCGAAAAGGATGCTCGATTGATGCTTGCGAAGCGGGCCGACGCACTCGCGGAACAGACGCGAGCCGCTCGCCCCGAACCGGCCCCGCAGGAGCCTGAGAGCACCAATGACAAGGGGAGTTCAAACCAGTGAGCACGGACGCTGAAAGCCAGGTGCGTCCCCCGGAGCCTGCCCTGCGGGAGTTCACCCAGGAGATGGAGCTGAACATGGGGCCGCAGCACCCGAGCACCCACGGAGTGCTGCGCGTGGTTCTGAGGCTCAACGGCGAGGTGATAACGGAGGCAACGCCTCACATCGGATATCTCCACCGCGCTCAAGAGAAGCTTGCCGAGCAGCGCACCTACGTCCAGGGAGTTGTGCTTTCGGGCCGGTGGGATTACGTCGCGGCGATGACCAATGAGCTTGTATTGTGCATGGCCATCGAGAAGCTGCTGGATGTGGAGGTCCCGCCGAGGGCGGTATGGATTCGACTGATAATGTCCGAGTTGCAGCGTATTGCCAGCCATCTTGTCTGGCTGGGCACCTTCGGGTTGGATGTCGGAGCCATGACCGTGTACCTGTATTGTTTCCGCGAGCGCGAAGCGATTATCAACCTGTTCGAGAAGACCTGCGGCGGTCGCTTGATGTACAACTACATACGGCCCGGCGGCGTGCGCAACGATTTGCCGGAGGGATTTGTCGAGGAGGCCCGTGACTTCCTTGAAGATTTCCCGACACGCATCCGGCACTATGACGAGCTTTTCAGCGGCAATGCGATACTGATGCGGCGGCTCCAAGGCGTCGGCATTCTCGAGCCTGACGTGGGGAAGGCGATTGGGGCCAGTGGGCCGGTGCTGCGGGGGTCGGGAGTGCCCTATGATGTGCGTGTCGCGGACCCATACCTCCCCTATGACGAACTGGACTGGGAGGTGGCCACCCAGAACACCTGCGATTCCTACGGGCGCTATCTTGTGCGCATCGAGGAACTGCGCCAGTCCACGAGGATTGTCAAGCAAGCTCTTGAAAAACTGCCGGACGGCGAGGTCCGGGCGAAGCTGGGCCGAAGGCTCAAGCCGCGTGAGGGCACGGCCTACGCACATATCGAAAGTCCGCGCGGAGACCTCGGCGTCTTCCTTGTCAGCGACGGCTCAGAGTCACCGTATCGGTGCAAGATTCGCGCACCGAGCTTTTCCAATCTCATGGCGTTGCCCTACCTCGTCAAAGGATGGAAGGTGGCGGACGTAATGGCGATTTTGGGGAGTCTGGACATCATTCTCGGAGAGATAGACCGGTAAAGATGCGATGACGGCGATTTACGAAGCAATATACAACTGGCTGACAAAATATGGTTGGGGGAACCAGCCGGCGGACATCGTGGCCAAGCTGGTGGTCACAGTCGTCCAGGTGGTTGTGATTCTCGCGTTCATTGTTGTGTTGACCATTTTCCTGGTTTGGTGGGAGCGGAAAATCTCCGCCCGCTTTCAGCAACGAATGGGGCCGATGCGCACGGGAATGATTCGCGGCCGCCAATTCCACGGCTGGGCACAGACCATCGCCGATAGCATTAAGCTGCTGGCCAAGGAAGATATCATCCCGAAGGCGGCCGACCGCTGGGTATTCACCCTCGCTCCTCTCGTAGTGCTTGTACCCGCAATAATGTCCTACGTCGTCATCCCGTTCGGCTCCAACGGAATCGTCAAGGACCTCAACGTGGGAATCCTTTACATGATAGGCGTGATGTCCCTGGCCGTCATAGGATTGATGATGGCAGGTTGGGGCTCCAATAGCAAGTGGACCCTCCTCGGCGGGATGCGCGCGGCGGCTCAGGCCATAAGCTACGAAGTGCCGATGGTCCTTTCGATCCTTGTGGGCGTGATGCTCGCCGGAAGTTTCCGGATGCAGGGGATTGTGGCGTCCCAGGCCGATGGAGGCTTCTGGCACTGGCACGTCTTCACCGTCCCAGGTCTTATCGCCTTCGCGTTGTACTTCATCTGTGCGACCGCAGAGCTCAATCGCGTGCCTTTTGACCTCCCGGAGGCCGAATCGGAGCTGGTGACGGGCTTCCATACCGAGTACTCGGGGATGAAGTTCGCGCTGTTTTTCCTGGGGGAGTACACCAACATGTTCGCCGTCTGCGCCATCGCAACGACGCTGTTTCTCGGCGGCTGGGACGGCCTCGGGTCCGGGTGGCTCTCCTACCTGGCGTTTCTAATCAAGGTGAACATTCTGATCTTTGTGCTGATGTGGTGGCGCTGGACGCTGCCGCGTATCCGTGTTGACCAATTGATGTCGCTTGCGTGGAAGGTGCTGCTGCCCATCGCTCTGCTCAACCTGATGTTGGCAAGCTTGTGGATTATGGCGGTACAGGTGCTGCGGGGATAGCGCTGTAAAGAGCCCTTTGTCATTCTGAGGCGCTAAGCGCCGAAGAATCTCGTCCTTTTACGCACCTCGATACGAGAACGGCGAGATTCTTCGCACCCTTCGGGCGCTCAGAATGACACAGTGATGAAGGTACCGATACATCTGACATTACAACGCGGCCCTTTGTCATTCTGAGGCGCTAAGCGCCGAAGAATCTC
>JALGUK010000061.1 GCA_029820875.1 Candidatus Zipacnadia bacterium | reverse complement strand
CCCCAGCGCTTCGGGCTATGGGGCGACCTGACCGTTAAGGAGAATATCAGGTTCAGCGCGGATATTTTCGATGTGCCGCCTGAGGCATATAAGGAACGAATGGAAGAGCTTCTGCGCATCACGCGGCTTGCTCCCTTCGTCAATCGCTACGCGGAGCACCTCAGCGGGGGGATGAAGCAAAAGCTCGCGTTGATATGCACCCTCATCCACCGCCCGCAAGTCCTTCTCCTTGATGAGCCGACCACAGGTGTGGACCCTGCATCGCGCCGCGACTTCTGGCAACTGCTTCACACTCTGCCGGCTGAGGGTGTGACTATTCTGGTCAGCACCCCTTATATGGACGAGGCCGAACGGTGCGATAGAGTGAGCCTTTTGCACGAGGGGCGTATACGGGTGTGTGCTACGGTTGCTGAATTGAAGAGCCGTGTCAAGGGGACCCTGTTCAGCATGGGCGCAACCCCCCAGGCTCGAGCCAAGGAGGTCTTAGAGGGCCGGGAGGATGTCATGGCCGTGGCCGTTTTCGGCGACCGGCTGCATGTTACCGCGCGGGAGGAGGCCTCACTGGAAGTGCTTGTCGACGCCCTGAAAAACGCGGGCCTTGACGTCGCATTTGCCGAGGCCATCGAGCCCGGCATGGAGGACGCTTTCACCGCCGCCATCAGGCAAGGAGGAGAGTGGATTGGCTGAGCTGGCGGTCGTGGCCGACGGTCTGGTAAAACGTTTCGGCTCTTTCACGGCGGTGGACCGGCTTTCTTTCGATATCGCCCCGGGCGAGATATTCGGCTTCCTCGGCCCGAACGGTTCGGGTAAATCCACCACAATCCGCATGTTGTGCGGGCTATTGCTGCCGAGCGACGGCGACGCCACGGTTCAAGGCATCAGCGTCTCGCAAAGCCCTGAGGCAGTCCGCGAGCGGATAGGATACATGTCGCAGCAGTTCTCGCTGTACGGGGACCTCACCGTGCAAGAGAACATGGAGTTTTACGGCGGCGTCTATGGAGTTGCAGGCTCCCAGTTCCGCAAGCGCGCGGACGCTCTTGTGGAGCGCTTGGACCTGGGGCGCGAACGTGATAGGCTGGCCGCGGGTCTGTCCACCGGAATGCGGCAGCGGCTTGCGCTTGCCTGCGCTCTTTTGCATGAGCCTCCCGTCCTGTTCCTCGATGAGCCTACAAGCGGCGTAGACCCGCTCGCCCGGCGCAGTTTCTTCGAGCTTATCGGGGAACTGTCTGGGCGGGGTGTAACTACGTTGATTACCACCCACGTGATGGAAGAGGCGGAGCACTGCAATCGGCTGCTTTTGATCTATCAAGGGCGCCGGGTGGCCCTGGGCAAGCCCGCCGAACTTAAAGCCCTCGTGAGGGGACGACTTCTTGATGTCCGAGTGGACCGCCCGATGGAAGCGGCCCGGGCTTTGCGCAGAACCGAGGGCGTCTTGGACGTGTCGCTGTTTGGAGCGGGTCTTCATGTGGCAGTTGCGGAAAACGTGTCCTTGGCCGATACGGTTATCCGTGATGCGCTCACCGCCGAGCGGTTTACCGTGGAGCGAATTACACCGGCCCGCACCACGCTCGAACATGCATTCCTGCAATTGACCGGCGATGAGTCGGAGGGGACGCCGTGAACAGCCGCAGGCTACTGGCGATTGCCGGCAAAGAATGGCTCCACATCCGCCGCGATGTGCGTAGCTTGATTGTGGCATTGGTGCTGCCGGTGGCCCTTCTGCTGTTGATGGGAGTCGGCATCAACTTCGACTTGACCGACCTGCCGTTTGTTCTGTGCGATTACGACGGCTCCTCGGCCAGCCGCCTGCTGCGGGAGACACTCGTGCACACGGAGCTGTTTCGGCTCGTGGCCATGGTAAGGAATGCCAAGGACGGCCAGCGGCTCCTGCAGAAGGGGGACTGTCTGTTCGTGCTCGTAGTCCCGCCGCGCATGGAGGCGGACCTGGCCCGCGGAAAGCCGGTGGCACTGCAGATGCTCCTGGACGGAAGCGACTCCAATACCGCCACCATCGCCAATAATTATGTGGAAGGCGTGATGGCGGCTTACTCGGCGCGTTTGGCTCGCGAGGTTGCTCATCGCCGCGGGCTGGCTCTCCAACGGGTGGCTCCCAGCATCCGCATAACCCGCAAGATACTCTATAATCCATCCCTGCAGACACAGCAGTTCATCGTCCCAGGGCTGATTGTGGTCATCCTGGTGATTTTAGGCTCCTTGCTGACATCCGGTACTATCGTTCGCGAGCGGGAGAGAGGGACGTTCGAGACCTTGGCGGCCTCACCGGTACTTACCGTTGAGATTCTGGTGGGCAAGGGAATTCCCTATCTCGTTTTGGGGATGATGGACGCGCTGATTGCCATTGCGGCCGGCGCGTTGGTGTTCAGGGTAACCATCGCCGGCAGCGTGGCACTGCTGCTGGCCTGTGGAGTCGTGTTTATGGCTACCGCTTTGGGGCTGGGATTGTTCTTTTCCGCAATTGCGCGTACCCAGCAAGTGGCCCTAACGGCTGCCATTGTCGCCACCCTGCTCCCGTCGCTGCTTGTGTCGGGCTTTGCCTTCCCGATACGCAACATGCCGTTGTTTTTACGCGCGATTGCCGCCATACTGCCGGCGACACATTTCTTGATTATCGTTCGCGACATTTATCTTAAGGGCGTTGGTCTGGTGGTGGTCTGGCGGCCGTTGGTAGTATTGCTCATATTGGCCGCAATCACACTCATAATGGCTGCGGCGCGGTTCCGTAAACAGCTCTGAGGGCACCTGAGATGCGGCTTCTTGCGATAATCAAAAAGGAATTCCACCAGTACCGCCGCGACCGGCGCATGTTGTTTATAACGTTGACTGCTCCGATATTGCAGCTTGCGCTGTTCGGCTATGCCGCCAACCTCGACGTTAGAAACCTCCCGGTGGCTGTATGCGACCAGGATATGTCAACCGAGTCCTCCCGGCTTGTCTCGGAGATTGAGCACTCGGGCTATTTCATCATCGCCGCCCGCCCGGTGCGGTCAACGGACCTGATTCCTTCGCTCGACCGTGGCGTCGCCCAGCTCGCCCTGCATATTCCACGCGGATTCGAGACGGATATGCGCGATGGGAAGGCCGTCGTGCAGATAATTGTTGACGGCAGCGATTCCAACTCGGCAGGCATTGGTGCCGGATACCTGAGTGGGATTGTCGCTCGGCATGGGGCGCGTGCGCAGGAGCGCGAGCGGAGTAGCGTCGGGCCACAGTCTGCGGGGTTGCCGCGGGTGCTACTGCAACGGCGGGTCTTTTACAATCCAGACCTTGAGAGTGTGTACTACAATGCGCCGGGTGTGCTCGGACTGGTCCTGCTTGTAATCACAGGGATGCTGACGGCCCTATCCATCGTGAGGGAACGGGAGGTAGGGACGCTTGAGCAGGTCATGGTCACCCCGATTCAGGCCTGGGAGCTGATGGTCGGGAAGTTGATTCCGTACGGCCTGGTAGCTTCGGCGGATGTGTTCGTCGTTTTGGGGATGGTGCTGTTGTGGTTCCGCGTTCCGCTTCGCGGCAGCTTCCTGTTTCTGCTAGCTGCCACGCTTCTTTTTCTGTTCACTTGCCTGGGATTGGGGCTGCTGGTATCAACGATTTCCCGAACCCAGCAGCAGGCCCAGATGACGATGTTCTTGATTGTGATGCCGTCGGTGCTGCTGTCCGGATTCATGTATCCTATCGCAAACATGCCGCGCTGGATGCAACCGCTTACTTATGCCATCCCGCTGCGGTACTTTCTGACCATCATCCGCAGCGTGATGTTGAAGGGCAGCGGCCCGCAGGACCTCTGGCCGCAGGTGCTTGCCCTATTGCTGTTTGGAGTGGGGTTGGTAGGTTCCGGGGCGGCGCTTTTCCGGAAGCGGCTGCAATAACAGAAACGTGGTTACAGTTGCGGCCCGTCAGCGCACGAGGATGTCCGGCCTTTGAATTTCCCTTCCGGCGAACCGCGCGGTCCGCATCGGCCAGTCCCAGGCGGCGCTGAGCACCTCGGGGCCGTTTGATGTTGCGAGGATTGTGTCTTCGGACTTGGTTCCCCTGATGGAGGGGTTCCAGGCGAATGCCTGGTTCTCCAGGACGATGTGTTCATCGTAGAGGGCACCCTTGTAGTCGCGTGTACCGTAGCCGGTCGCACCGCCCTGGTGGTGGAACTTCCACTCATCCTCGAATCCCGCGGACGCATAAGCCTCAACTGCACCCGAGAAAATGTCAGAGACCGCCGTTCCCGGCTCGGTGGCCAGGATGAACGCCGCATCCACGTCGCAGCATGCCTGATGCTTCCTCGCCAGTTCCTCCGGCAGCGGCCCGAAGTGGACAAGCCGGGTGCACGAGATGTAAAGGCCCCACCGGCGCCCGCAGGTCACCACCATAGCACACCGTTCAAGTTGCTGCAGCTTCGGGATGGGATGGCGGTACTTCTCGATTCGCTCGTCAACCGCCACCAGCACCACGCCCGGCGTTATCCCGTCCCCCAGCAGTTTTGCGGAAAGCATTCCCGCGATGCTGTCCTCGGTCTCTCCAGGCTGGATGGCCTTGCATGTGCCAGCGACCGCATCGGCCACGCGCCGACCGAGCCAACGGTAGCGTTCAATTTCCCCCTCCGTAAGCTGCCATCGAAGCTCCGCAAAAGCAGGAGAGAGGAGTTCGGTGCCGTCAATACCTGTATCGGCGCCGACACGGGCGCCGCCTATCTCGCACACAAGCTGAGCGAGGCGGCTCTGATGCCACTCGAAGGCGGCGACCTCGATGCCCAAGTCCTGTAGCTCCTCGTTAGCGATGCGTTCGGCCTCGATGTTGGTCGTCACGACTGTCGCTGCATCCTCGGTCACAACCAGCGTTGCAACTCCGCCGTCGGTAGCGATGGCGACATGGTTGTCCCCGCCGCAGGTAGCCCACGCGAAGTTGTCCTGTCGCGTCAGCGCAACGCCTGTCAGGCTATGGGCATCCATGTATCCGCGTATCCGGTCAAGCTTGACCACGAACTCTTCGGCGCGTGTCACGGGTTTATTCCTCCAGTCCGTGAGACGAGGATAGTGCGCTCTCGGAGATGACGGTGGCACCGTCGGACGGCAACGTGATGTATGTCCGCGGGTAACGCCTTCTGGGCCATACTCGCGGCTGTGTTATCAGGGCGATTACATCCTCGGCTACGCGGGCTTCGGCCAGGATTACCGTGCACCCGCCGAAACCCGCCCCCGTTAGTCGTGAACCGAGCACTCCGTCTATACTTAATGCAGTCTCGACGAGGAGATCGAGTTCATTGCTGCTGACCTCGTAGTCGTCGCGAAGGCTTTCGTGGGACTCGACCATCAGCTCGCCGAAGCGGCGAACATCACCGGCGAACAATGCTTCCGCGGACTCAAGCGTTCGACGGTTCTCCGTAATGACATGCCGGCAGCGGCGGTAGAGCAGCGGAGGCATCTCATCTGCATAGCGCTTGAGGTCTTCCGGCGTTACATCTCTTAGCGCTGTAATGCCCGGCAAATGCTTCTGGAGAATATTTAGCCCCCGCTGGCACTGTGCCCGCCGCTCATTGTACTCGGAATTTCTCAGTCCCCGTGACACCCTTGTGTCCGCTATGATAACGACCACCTCGTCGGACGGAAACGGCACTTCCTCGAACTGCAGTGAGCGGCAGTCAATGAGCAAGGCATGGCCGGCCTTGCCCATCAATGACACGAACATGTCCATAATTCCGCAGTTGACGCCAACGAACTCGTTTTCCGCTCGTTGACATAGCTGGGCAAGCTCCAGGGGGTCTATCTTCAGGTCGTTGATCTGGTCAAGCGCCAGAGCACCTGCGACCTCCAGCGCCGCCGATGAGCTTAGCCCGGCGGCGACGGGAACATCCCCCCAGATAACCGCGTCCATGCCGCGCAGGTCGTTCCCAAGTTGCGCCAGCTCCCATGTGACTCCCCGGATGTAGTCGCTCCAGCCCGATGCGCTCTCCTCGTCACGACCTACGTCGTCCGTAGTGAACTCCGCCGTCTGCTTGAACATCGTGGAGTAGAGACGGACCCTGCGGTCATCGCGAGGCGCCGCTGCGATGTGAATCGCCTGCTCAATGGCGATGGGGAGGACGAATCCATCGTTGTAATCGGTATGTTCGCCGATTAGATTCACTCGACCGGGAGCGCGGACCAGGAGCGCGGGCGCATCATTGTCGGGAAAACGCACCCTGAGTTCGTGTAACAATGCTTGAGGTGTCATGGCGCACTTCCTGCAGTAATGGTATTAAGTGTCAGGGAGAGCCCCTTTGAAAGCTCGACCTCGGGACGCCAGCCAAGCACCTGTGCGGCATGGTCCGCCGACAGGCAACTGCGTTGGAGGTCCCCGGCCTTCGGTTCGGCCCAGATCGGTTCGCCTTCGAACTGCATTGACTCAGCAATCATGCGGTAAAGCTCCTCCACGGAGGTCTCCTTGCCCGTCCCTATGTTAAATATCTCACCAGAGGGGCACGTCAGCGCGGCCTTGTTTGCCTGTGCGACGTCGCCGACGTACACAAAATCGCGGGTTTGCCGTCCGTCACCGAAAATGGTAGGGCTGCGTCCCTGGCTCATAGCTGTGGCGAAAATCGCGACTACACCGGCCTCGCCGAACGGGTTCTGGCGGGGGCCGTAAACGTTCGCATACCGCAGAATGACGGTCTCAAGCCCGTGGGCTCGGCGGAAAAAATCGATGTAAAGCTCCGCAGCGCGTTTGCTGATTGCGTAGGGAGAGACAGGTCGCGTGGGATGTGCCTCGTCGGCGGGGAAGTACTCCTGCTCTCCGTAGATGGCTCCCCCTGTGGATGCGAAGATGAAGCGCCGGGTCCCTGCAGCAACAGCGGACTCGAGAAGATTAAGTGTGCCCAAGATGTTGATGTCGGCATCCCGGAGCGGCTCAGCGACTGAGATGCGGACGTTCATCTGTGCGGCGTGGTGGTTGACGACCTCGGGTCGTTCCGCTTCAAGCAACTCCCGCAGCCGCTTGTCACGGATGTCCATTACCACAAGCTTTGCTCGCGGGTTAACATTCTCACGGCGGCCTGTGGACAGGTCATCGAGAGCGATGACCTGGTGCCCCTCGTTGAGGTAAATGTCCACGACGTGGGAGCCGATGAAGCCTGCGCCGCCGGTTACAAGTATTTTCAACGATGTCTCCTCCAAGTACAGTGCATTGCTACCAGATCGAGCCGGCTCGTTTGGTAAATTCTTTCCATTGCGCTATCTCGGCCATGAACGCCTCAATCTGTTTATCTCCGGGAGCGTGCAGGAGAGCGTACCCAAGGGCCTCCTCCGCCTCATTGTAGTAACCTGCCTGCACGAACTGTTCCGCCATCTCGACCATCAGGTCACGTTTGCGTTCGGTCACCGCGTAGGCTCTCTGGTATGCGTGCCGGCATTTTTTGTAGGCCGGTATGTCCCCGGACTGAGCCGTCTTGGCGAGGTAGGCCGTTGCGAGAGCCATCCACATCTCATCCACTCCCTCTTCGGTGCGCCCACCCGGGAGAGCGGCGATACTTTCGAGCTGTTCAAGCGCCTCATCATAGCGCCCGCCTGCGAGCATCTCTCGCGCCGCGGCGATGTGGACGGAGATATCGTCATCGTGTTTGGTGTCAGCGCCCATCGCCAGCTCCACGCGTTATATCAGTCCCGCCGCCACTTGCTGATGGCAGGGATTGCCTCCCTGAGCGCGTCGGCGGCCAGTGTCGCGTCGGCTGAATCAGATGGCCGGCCGCTGTAAGCCGCCTTGACAAACAGCCTGATCAGTCGCTCGATCGGCTCCCGCGCTTTGGCGACCCTTTGAGCCAGCTCGCTACCGAACTCGAAGGCGGTCGCCGCAGGACTTTTCTCGATGCCGGCACGTGCGGCGGTTCGACACAGCGCGTAGTATGCTTCTATCACGATGCCGTCAGGAGTTACAGGTCTGTTGGGCCGGATTCCTCGTTCCCGCCGCCTACGCAGAAGAAATGCCAGGCCAATACAAATCGCTCCCAGCGCGGCGAGGGCGAGAGCAGCCCGCGCCTCCCTGCCGTAAA
>JALGUK010000060.1 GCA_029820875.1 Candidatus Zipacnadia bacterium | reverse complement strand
CGGCGAAACGAGCGAGGAAGCGGTCGAGCATGGTCCGGCGGTCAGGGGTCGGGGAGATATGAGAGAAATAATGGCGGTCCCGCATCTCAACACTGTGTACACGAGCAACCTCGGAAAGCGTCGGATGCAAAACGAGCTGACTAAGCCCGCGGGTTACGCGTTCCCTGTTAATCAGCTCCGCGAGCAGGCGCTCAAAGGGAGCGGTTTTCGACACTTTCCGGCGTGAGTAGCCCAGGTCTATAAGAGCTTGCTCGGCGTGGATGTTCGCAGGCTCAAATACCAGAGATGCGGTACTCGACGATGGCCTCGTCCTTGCGACCGCTCAGCACCAGGCAATCGGCCATGAGGTTGCGCAGCTCGACCCAGTTCGGAAGTGTATCGAGGCCTTCTTGGGCCGACTCGATTGCAGCGTCCAGCTCCCCCTGTGCGAGAGCTTTGATTGCACTCTTATAATACTGATAAGCCTGTGCGGACCGCTCCAAGGACGGCAGGGATGCGCTCAGCCTTTTGGGGGAGGTTGACGCCGAGTCGGCGCTCGCACAAAGCGCCGCCATTGCCAGCAACCCTGACAATAGCCCGACCGCAAGCTCGATTCGCCTTCGCCGCATAGTTGCACCGCCTACCTCGGACAATGTAACGCACGCTATTGCAAGCTGAACACACGTTGCCGCACTAAAGGAGCCTGGGCTGGAGGTTAGCGCAAAGGCCTGAGGTTGTCAAGCAACTCGGAGGCGCAAAAGTCTGCCGCAGACGGCCCGGTCAGCCTTGTGCACGGGCGGCGCAAGCTTCATCATACACGGCCCGCATCTCATTGATGAATCGCCCGACGGTGAAGCGCTCCCGAACCAGTCGTCGTCCGGATGCGGCACGGCCAGTTTGCTCATCCGTCCGTCTGCGTTCGAGGTCCATTTCGTCAAGATCGTACTCGTCCTTGCGCATCGTTATGTCAACCGATGGGGACAGCTCGCCGGAAAGAGTGTCAATGGCAGAGGCGGCAAAGGGCGTCATCTCATCATCCCCGGGCACCTCATTGAGCACCCTTAAGATGGCTTGCGCCATCCCTTCGGGGTCTTCAGGCTGAACCAGTTGCACCCTCTCGGCATCGCCCAGTATCTCCGGCAGTGCTCCGGCGGTGGTAGAAATCAGCGGGGTCCCGATCGCGAGAGCCGCAAGCGCCACGTAGCTGAAGGCCTCCTGTCGGCTCGGGATGACCACGGCATCGAGCGCGGCGAGAATTTCGGGCACGTCCGGGCGCTCCCCGAGAAACACAACGCTGCCGGTCAGATGGAGCTGATGAGCCTGCTCCGCCAAGCGCTCGCGCTCCGGGCCGTCTCCGATAACCACGAAGTCTATGTTGCCGATGCCCTCGGAGAGTCTGGCCGCCGCTTCAAAGAAGACGTCTATTCCTTTGTCCGGCACCAGGGGGGCGACGACGCCGACGCTGGCGGCCATTGGGTCGAGGCCGAGCTGGACTTTCTTCACCGCCGGGTCTACGTCCACGTCTCCTACTCGGGGGTCAATCCCCGGGTACACCGTCCGGTAACCGGACTGCGCACCCGGCGCGAACTTCACGAGCTCATCCAAAACGGCGTTGGAGACACACACAACGCGGTCCGCCCATTCCGCGAGGTGAGAGTAAACGTAGCGGCGGGCGATGGCTTCGATACGCGGCCGCGGGGGGATTACAGGGAGCGTATGCGCCGTACAAATCAACGCAGACCCGGAAGAGGCGGAGCGGGCACGGGAAGCCAGTGCGGTCGCCCGGTAGCCGTGGCAGTGGATGATGTCGGGCTTTTCCTTCGCGAACACCTCGGCGAGGGCTCGACGGGTACGGGCAATGCTTCGAAGTCGGACGTGAGTCGGCACCGCCAGGTTGACCCACGACAAGCCCAGGTCGTTGAGCTGCACTCGTGCATCCCGGTCCAATGGCCCGATGATGAGAATATTGTAGCCCAGCCGTCGGAGGCCGTCCGCCAAGGTGAGCACGTGCTTGAAAATGTCAGGCGAAGTGCCTCCGATGACAAGATGCACTCTTTTCCCGTGCTTTGGCTGCTCCATGTCCTCCCCGTGTTCCGCTCGAAGGCGTCACAGCCGCCACAGACCTCCGACGAAGCAATAGCCGTCAGCGGCACGTGAAGTCCGTCGCGGCGCCGCGTCCTACCGCGGACGCGGCACCCCCTTCTCGCGAAGGTGCTGACTGATTCGCTCGATGCGATTCTCGTACGAAGGGTGACTGCTGAAGAACACCTCGAACTTGGACTGGTTCCCATGCTCGCTCCTGAGCATCTCCAGGAACCTGACGAGTCCCCAACCATCAAAGCCGGCGGCGACCGCGTAGTCAATACCCACCACGTCCGCCTCCTCCTCGTCGTCGCGGCTCCAACCCTGCATGAGCAACTGAGTGGCGACAGTGGTCACCTTCTGTACGTCCGAGCTTTTGCCGCTGGTCAGAAGCTCGATGACCATGGCCAGGCCCATCGCCTTCTCAAGCTGCCGGACGCCATGTCGCTGGGTGATGTGAGCAATTTCGTGCCCGAGCACACTCGCAACCTCACCGTCGTCGGAACCCGCCGCATCCAGCAGACCGTTCGTGACGAACACCGGACCGCCCATCACAGCGAAGGCGTTGACGATGTCCGTATCCAGTATCTCAAACGAGTAGGGGAGGTCCGGGCGGCTGCACACCGCCACCAGCCTCCGACCCATCGCCGTCACGCGCGAGTTCTTGGCCGGATCGCGCACAACACCATATTCGGCACGTACGTTCTCGGCCACATCGCGGCCGATTGAGATCTCCTGCTCTGTGCTTATCAGGCGCGGTCCCTTGCACCCTGCCGCTGCCAGCGCCAGAAGCACTGCAAACATCGCCATCATTGCAAACGTGCGACGGGCCATTGCAGTCGTTCCCTCCCGACGGTGCAGGCAGTTGCCGCCTCCTGCCTGCAATACATACAGGACCTATATCCGGGCCTCCTCATGCGTCAGCGTCGCTTCTACAGCGGGAAGTCGATAATGGCTGTCACGCCGGTCCCGCCGACGCCCTTCACTTTGGTGATGTTCTTTGTGGCTACCGGAATCAGCCCGCGCCCTCTCAATCTGCCTTTGAAAACAACCTCGACCTCCGCAACGGCCTTGACCTGGTCGAGCTTACGCTGTATGCCTGTCACCTGCGCGGCCCCGATCGCGGTATCGTGCCCTGCGCGGAGGATGGGAACCACTTTCGTGGAGCCCTCTATCCTCGCCTGCCGGTTTGCCAATGCGGTATTAATGAACTTGTCAATCTGCGGGCCGAACTTCTGTACGACAAAGCCGATCCCGAAGAGCTTGAGCATGTCCCCGACCTTAAGCCCGAACGCGGCTGACTGCTGCTGGCATACCCCCAGGATTGTCAGGGAGAACAGCAACACGAGCGCTGCTGCCGTGAGCCGTTTTTGCCGCTCCATTTGTTTCACCTCCGCTTGAGTTGAACCGTCTGTACGACCTGCCCGTGCTAAAGCCTGAAGTCGCCCACGGCGGACACGCTGCAACGCTGCACGCGCGCAAGCGTCTTGCCCGGGACTTTCGTCGAAATAGGGACGTAGACGCGGATTTTGACGGTCGCGAGCTTGTCCCAGTTCAGCTCGACCATCGCCACGCCCTGAACCTGCCCAAGATTCGTCTTCGGGCCGTTCACGCGGGCGGCGCCGATGTGAATTCCATCCCCGGCACTGATTATCGGGACCCACTTATCACCGTACTCCTCCTCGGGCGGCTCCACCGGCTCGGCTCGGCCCGGCTCACCTGTCTCCCCGGGTTGCTGCGATTCGGTGAGAGCGGTGCGGATTTGATTTGCCCAAGTCTTCGCAAGATTGATAGGTGTAGCCGCATTGAGGTTGGCACAGTGTGCTTGGGTCGGCTCCGCTGCCCACGAGGCCCCGAAGCCGCTCGGCGACCTTCTCGGCTCGCTCGTAGCTGGTGTACCCACCGGCGGAGCGCTGGAGGCGGATAACCACCTTGTCATTAATCCAGACCTCGCCCACCTCGCGGCCGTCAAGGACGTTCTTGTGGGCCTCGATCTTGGGCGGTGGCGGAGCCGCTTCACTCCCCTCGGTCGTCGTTTGGCTGGCAATAGGCGGCACCAGCAAGACCACTACTGCAACGAAAGCAAGGATGACGACCGCTGGCACGAGCAGCCTTCCGTAAGGCTTGATAAGTCGTTTCATCGCCTGATTCCCTCCTTTGAAAAGCATTAATTACATAGACGGCCCACTTGGATGTTTAATTCAACAGCAGCGCTTACCCTCCTTGTGAGGGGACAGGATTATACTTGCGGCCGGGCAGGCAACTGTCCGGCTATACTATCAAACACTCTACAGGCCGGCACCGGCCGTGAGCTTTGTCACGTTCGGCTACAGCCGAGGGGAACACACAGCACTGTATTATCCCAGTTGTGCCTGGGATTGTCAAGGAAGGCAAGGTGCAGGCTCACCGGCTGCAACTTCGGGCGGAGGTCATATCGCTGCGGCCGGAGAAGCGTTTCCTGTACTCGAAAGACGTCTCGCAGGCGATCGACAATGCTCGAGAACACATTCATTCACGTGCCGGGTGTCGGCGAGCTGACCGAGGCGCGCCTTTGGGCCGCTGGCATCTACACCTGGCGAGACCTGCTTGGTGCATCCGGCGACCTGCCTGTCCGACTACGCAACCCTGCTCAGGTTCGGCGCCACATTGAGCAGTCCCAGTATGCAATTGAGCGGTCAGACCACCGCTTTTTCGCCAAGTGGCTGCCGGCACGTGAACATTGGCGGTCGTATCCGGAGTTCCGCCATAGGACCGCCTTCCTGGACATCGAGACGACCGGCCTGGGTCCTGACAGTCTGGTCACGGTTATCGGACTTCACGACGCCGACCGCTACAAGGTCTTCATCAGGGGCGAAAACATGGAAGAATTCCCCGATGAGATAGGGGCGTACGGGCTGCTCGTGACTTTCAACGGCGCCACATTCGACCTGCCCTTCCTGCGACGGGCCTTTCGCGGGCTGAAGATGGACCAACTGCATGTTGACCTGCGCTATGCGCTGGGTCGGCTCGGGTACGGAGGTGGACTGAAGGCGATTGAGCGACAGCTCAACATCCGGCGCAGTCCGCAGACTCAGCACCTTGACGGCTTTGATGCGGTGCGCCTCTGGTACGAATACGAGCGAGGCAACGATGATTCGCTGAGGTTGCTTGTTCAATACAACTCCGAGGATGTCACCAATCTGCGGGGTTTGATGGAGTTGACATACGAGAGCCTTTACAGGCATTGCTTCGGGCGGCACCGTGGGGCCGGCCCGGAGGCTGTGACATATGCAGGCTTTCGGGAACACCGACGGGCCTGAAGTCTGTTGTATACACTACAGCCATCGCAGTGTGCAGCCTGAGGATGGGATAGGCGACATGAGGCCGCGCGAACGCTTTCTTGCCGCCTTGCACCAGAAGCCGACGGATCGGCCGGCCGTGGGTAACGCTGTCAGCGTGGCGACCGTGGGATTGATGGAGCAAACCGGATGCTACTTTCCGGACGCCCATCTTGATCCGGACGTCATGGTCGGACTGGCCCGCAGCGGCTACGAGGTGCTCGGCTATGACACCATCGCCCCTGTCTTCTCGGTGCAGCACGAAGCCGATGCCCTCGGGTGCGATGTGGACTGGGGCCGGCCTGACTTGATGCCGGAGGCGATGGTCCATCCATGCAAGCGGGCCGACGATATTCACATTCCGGATGACTTCCTTGACCGACCGGCGATTGTGACGGTTCTTGAGGCACTAAAAAAGCTTAAGGCGCTCTTCAAGGACGAAGTGGCCATCGTCGGGAAAGTATTCGGCCCGTGGACGCTGGCTTACCACCTTTTCGGCGTCGAGAACTTCCTGATGATGACGATTGACGACCCGGCCGAAGTACATCGGATCGTAGCCCGACTCAAGGAGGTGCCCGTGCTGTTCGGCGAGGCGCAGATTAAGGCCGGCGCCGACGTGCTGACACTCGCCGACCACGCGACCGGGGAGTTGTGTTCGCCGGACATGTATCGGGAATTCCTGATGGATGTCCACTCGGAACTGGTCCGGCGGATTCATTGCCCGCTTATCTTGCACATCTGCGGCAACACAGCCGACCGAATGGACTACATCGCGCAGACCCACATCGCCTGCTTCCATTTTGAGAGCCGCGTTCCGGCGGCGAAGGCCAATTCAATCGTCCGCCACCGCATCGCGCTTATGGGCAACATCAACAATCCCGAAACGTTGCTTGCAGGAACGCCGGACGATGTTTGGGAGGAGGTCCGCGCGGCTCTTGAGGCCGAAATCGAAATCATCGCTCCGGAGTGCGCGGTGCCGTTGACCACGCCGGTGGAGAACCTGCAAGCCGTCCGTGAGGCGGCCGTGGAACTGGCGTGAACACATAGCGTTATGAACCCCGCCGTGACTTAGAGGCTAAGAAGGAGTACGCTCGACTATGAGACGAATTGCACTCTTACTTTTTGTGTTCATTCTGTTCGCCGCATGGCTCCTGGCAGGATGTCGCGAACAACAGAATGCGGCCCCACCAGAAGCGTCGCAGCAGCAAACCCAACAAGCACAGGAACCGGCCAAGCCCCAACCGCCAGTGCCGGAGATTCCTGGTTTGCCTTTTGAGGCAAAGGAGCCAGTGGACCTTGATGAAGTGCGACCTGACCTGAAAAGCTCTGACCGGAGCAAGCGCCTTCAAGCGCTCGACGCGCTCCCTCGGGTAAAGGGCGAAAAGCAGCGGGAGGAGGCGCTGAGAATCCTCCAGCAAACATTCGGGACCGACCCCGACCCCGTCATACGTTCCGCTGCGCTGACGGCCATGAGTGAATTCCCCCTTGCTAAGACCAAGGCTTACTTCATCCGCGCCGTCCGCGACCCGGCTCCCAGTGTGCGCGAGACAGCCGTAAACGGGCTGATACGCTCCGGAAGTCTGGAGGCGGCATCCGTGCTGATGGAGGCCATGCAGGATGCTGCGGCTTCCGTCCGATACGCCGCCGCCCAAGGGTACTGCCGGCTTGTGGCAAAACAACCCAAGGATGTCGCATGTCGCAAGTTGATTGAGGCGTTGTACAGCGATGACTTCGAGTTACGAGCGCAGGCCACGATGGCGCTCGTGCCGATGGGGCATGACGCGGTACCGTATCTGATCGAGGCGGTTGGGAAAGGGCCGTGGTATACACGAGCCGCGGTGGCCACCGCGCTTGGAATGGCCGCTGGCGGCACTAGCCAAAGACAAGCCGAATGGGCTAAGCAAGTCGCAAGCGATTTTAAGGCAGACGCCGATGCCGCACCGCCGGACACCCGTGCCACGCCAGCCCTGATCAAGGCCCTTCATGATCCCGACTTCCGCGTAAGGCTTGCTGCAGCACAGGGACTGGGCCTTCAGGCCAATCCAGAGGCCGCCAAGGCGTGTGCGGAGGCGCTCCGGGACCCGAACGTCGAGGTGCGTCAACATGCAGCCAGCGCCCTGACCGTGCTCCCCACGGACGGACTCTGGGATAAGCTTATCGAGGCGCTCCATGACCCTGACAAAGATGTCCGGCGGTACATTATCGAGGCGATTTCCGGTCTGCCAGCTAATGTAGCCGTCCCCGCGCTCATAGAGCTGGTGCAGCGGGAGAAGAACCCGCGGAACCTTGAAGAGGCTGCGGATTCGCTGGGAAGGCTCGGCGACAAGCGGGCGACCGAGCCATTAATCAAGCTCTTTGACAACCCGAACCCGGATGTGCGATGGGCGGCCGTTCGGGCTGTGGGGAAGTTCGAAGACCGACGAGCGATTGGTCCCCTCCGCAAACGGCTCAAGGACAAAGCTCCATGGGTCGCTTACAGCGCGGAACATGCTCTGCACAGGCTACGAATCAAGGCCACCGCCCCGCGCGGGATACCTGAGTAAATATAGTCTAATACTACATAAAGAGCCGAAAATCTCGTTATTAGGCGCACAGCAACACAAGACGCAAGATTCTTCGCACCCTTCAGGCGCTCAGAGGGACACAAGTTAAGTTGCATACAAAAAGCGGAGCGTTGAATGTACTTCGCTCCAGATGTCGTTTGCTGCTTTCCGGCCCGCGCCTCGGCCTGTTCTTCAAATTGCGTGCATTCCTGAAACTTCCGGTTTCCGGATGTGTCTAACACTTGACTTGATGCAAAAGATATGCTATCGTCTCTCATGGACGTAAGCTGGGGCTTTACCATCTAACTAAGGCCGACCGACTCTGGCGGAGAAAGGGGGGAACCTCCTACAGCCTGTGTTCGGCTTTTTTGATGGTTGGCTAGGCGAACCAGATGCAGTCAAGGGCTTGACGGAGGAAACAAAGGCAACTCCCGAAGCCCTCCACACCAAGGTTCGCTTGTGGACGCCATTTCCGGCGCCACAAAATCATAGGAGGGTACAGATGAAGAAGCTCGCAGTCGTCGTGGGGATCTGCGTGTTGGTATTGGCGGCAAGCGCTGCCTTTGCGCAGGATCCCACCCAAGACGTACCGTTCGACCACTGGGCGTATGACGCGGTCCAGACACTCGTGGACCAGGGCGTCATCATCGGGTATCCGGACGGCACCTTCAAGGGTGACCGTGCGATGACCCGATACGAGTTCGCGGTTGCTACCGCACGGGCCATTGAGGCTCTGGGCCTGCGTGCTGCTGCCGCCGGCCCGCAAGGACCTGCTGGACCGCAAGGCCCTGCTGGCCCTGCCGGCCCTGCTGGCCCTGCCGGTCCTCCTGGTCCTGCCGGACCCGCTGGACCGCAAGGACCCGCCGGACCGCCTGGTGTGGCCAACATGGACGAGGTCAATACGCTGGTCAACAAGCTCCGTGACGAGTTCAAGGATGAGCTGGCCGATGTCCAGAACCGCATGGACGACCTCGAGGACATGGTCTACGACCTGGACGATCGGGTCTCCGACCTCGAGACCGCGGTCGAGGGCAAGCCCACCGTCACCGGGTGGATCAAGTACCGGGCGTCTTTGGTCGGTTCGGACCTTGATGGCGACAACAGCGGCAGCGCACTGTCGGCAGCCATCGGGGTCAAGGGGGAACTGTCCTCGAACTCCACCGCGGAGATCCGTTGGCGCAGGAGCCCGGCGGGCGTGCAGGCGATTGACCTGGCGAACGTCACAATCGACTCAACCACGCTCTTCCCAGCCCGGTGGGTCATTGGACGGCAGTACGCACAGGTCGGCACCGGCTTGCTCTGCAAGATAGGAGAGACCGGTGGTACATTCGTAGGCGCAGACGGCATCTTGGTTAGCACCCGGGGCCTCGGCCTCGATGTCACCGCTGCTGTCTTCCCCGCCCTTCCCGGCAGCCTGCCCGGCAGCACCGATGACGCAGGCATCGCTCGCGTTGCATGGGCCAACAACCGCTTCAGCCTGGGCGGCAACTACCTCATCAGCGGCGTGGGCGGAGAGAACGGCTGGTCGGTTGACGCCGACATCAAGCTGCTCGGTGGCAATCTCCTGCCCGGCGTGAGCGGCGAGTACGCGCGCCTGACGGACAACGCTGCTAGTGTCAATGTGGACGCCCCGGCCTACTTGGTTGACCTGGGCATCTACGACAACGGCAGCATCTGGGTCAACGGCTGGTATTCGCGGGTCGATCCTGCTTATACCACGAACCTGTCCATCATCAACCCGTATGTCGAGCAAATCGGCCCGGGCGACCTTTTGGGCGGTGTGCCTTGGGTTGAGCGACTGGTGGACAACCCGTGGACGTTGAATGATACCCGGGTGGTCGGCGTTCGCGCCGGCGCGGACCTGGGCAGCTACCCGGTCGAGGTCATGTGGGCCGACTCCGAGGTTGACAGCACAGGAGCCGACCTCGCCACGTTGATCGGCGTCAAGGTGAGCCGTGACTTCAACGAGCACCTCACCGGTTCGCTTACCTATGCCCAGGTGGATCCGGACGCTCCGGGACCGACGCAGAAGGTCCTGCGCGGCGAGCTGGAGGCTGCTTTCTAAGCACGTCTCCACCAATACGAAAAACTCGACCCTCGGGACTTGTTCCCGGGGGTCTTTCTTCTTCTGCCTTGCGGTGACAGGGATTTCGCGCATCCTGTCGAATTGTTCTCTTTGGAAAGTTTTTCGAGCCGAATTGAGACCAGGAGGACTTTCCCGTGGATGACATATTCGCCTGGATAGACGAGCACTTGGACGACAGTCTCAAGCAATTGGCTACTCTGTGCGCCCAGCCCAGCATCGCGGCTCAGAATGAGGGTATGCAGGAGTGCGCCGCCCTCGTAAGCAGCTTCCTGCAAGACATTGGCGCACAGGTCGAACTGGTGCCGACAGATGGTTTTCCCGTGGTGTACGGCGAACTTGCCGGCGCTTCGCAACGCACTCTCAGCTTCTACAACCACTATGACGTCCAGCCGCCGGAACCGCTTGATGAATGGAGCAGCCCGCCGTTTTCGCCGCAGATTCGGGACGGCAAGTTCTTCGCCCGAGGGGCAAGCGACGATAAGGGCGACCTGGTCGCGCGTCTTACCGCCGTCCGGGCATGGAAAGCCGTCCGCGGAGAGCTGCCTCTTACGGTCAAGTTCATAGTTGACGGGGAGGAGGAGATCGGCAGCCCCCATCTTCATCAGTTCGCGCAAGAGCATCCGGACTTGCTGGCCGCTGACGGCAACGTCTGGGAATCGGGCAAGCGCGAGGACGACGGGCGGCCCGCAATCTTCTTGGGCCTAAAGGGTATATGCTACATCGAACTCTCTGTCCGGTCCGCCTCCACCGACATTCACTCCTCTTGGGGCGGGGTTGTTCCAAATGCCGCCTGGCGGCTGGTGTGGGCGCTTGAGAGCCTTAAAGGCCCCGATGAGCGTGTTAGTATTCCCGGCTTTTACGACCGCGTCCGGGAACCAACCGCGGCGGAGCTGGCTGCACTCGCCGAGCTGCCCTGCAACGAAGATGCCTGGCACCGGCAGTTCGGCCTTGAGCGCCTGGTGGAGGATGCTCCACCAATCAAGTTGATGCGCAGGCATCTGTTCGAACCGCTGTGCAACATTTGCGGCATGACCGCAGGCTACACCGGCCGGGGGATGAAGACGGTGATTCCAAGTACCGCCTCTGCGAAGGTGGACCTTCGACTCGTGCCCGACCAGAAACCGGATGAGGTCTTTGCCTTGGTTTGCGCGCACCTGAAGGACTCCGGATTCGATGATGTCGAGGCGAAGCTCCTTGGTACGGCCATGCCGGCGAAGACCCCGTTGGATGATCCGCTCGCACAGGTCGCCGCTCAATCCGCACAGCGGGTGTACGGCCTCAAGCCGACGATTTATCCGAGCATGGCAGGCAGCGGCCCCATGTATCTGATGTGTCAGGCGCAGGGAATCCCTTCAGTGATGGTCGGCGTGGGTTACAGCGGCTCGGGCGCCCACGCACCTAACGAGAACATTCGCGTCGAGGACTTTGCTCTCGGTGCCAAGCATATCGCGGCGATTCTTGAAGCCTTCGCGCAAAGGTAAACCGCCAGATGGAGGAACCGCACATGACTAAACCGATTATCGGGCTGGTGTCATTCACTGATCCGCGTCCGACAAGCCTCGCAAGCGAGCGCGAACAATACATAGAGGCGCAGCATAACGATGTGAAGACGTACCTTGAAAGCCAGGGGATGACGGTCCTGGACCCGGGCAGCCAAATACGCGAAGCGGGAGCCGACATCTTCGGAATCCGCACGCTGACGGAGGTCAGGGAGTGCGTACAGCACCTGCGCTCGGCAGGCGCCCAGGCTGTGGTCATCGGTTGTTGGCATTGGACCGAACCGGGCCTCACGAACGTGCTTGTGCGAGATCTGGGGCTTCCGGCGTGCCTGTACATCGAGCGCAACACAGGCTGGGCCGGGGCGTGCTGCCAGGCATCCTCTGGGTCTTCGCTGTGGGAGATGGCGAACAATGACGACGCGGCCCTCCG
>JALGUK010000565.1 GCA_029820875.1 Candidatus Zipacnadia bacterium | reverse complement strand
TACCGCGGCACCACCACATCGGCACCTCTACCAGCCCCGTGTTCTGGACGTTCCCCGCCAGAGCGAAGATTTTGGTCCCTTTTGAGCCGTCGGCGCGAAGCTAAGGCTGTCCGCAGTTGGGCCAATTGGTCAACTGATCCGAGCCTCTTCATCGTTCCCTGTTTCGATAGGCCTGTAGGATTTCCTGGACGCGTTTGGGTGTGAGTTGGCCGAAGTATTGGTCATCAATCATCATCATAGGCGCGAGGAAGCACATGCCCAGGCAGGCGACGGTCTTGAGGGAGGACATCGAGTCCGAGATCGTCTCACCTACGTCAATGCCCAGCTCCTTGCGGACCGCATCGAGCACCCATCGGGCATTTTTCACGTGGCAGACCGTTCCGCGACAACAGCGGATCGTATGCCGCCCGTGCGGCTCGGTGTAGAACTGGGCATAGAAGGTGATGGCACCGTAGACGCGGCTGAGCGGGATCTTCATCCGTCGGCTGATCCGCTTGACGACATTCGGAGGGATGTAGCCGACCCGCTCCTGCACGTCTTGCAGCACATTGATGAGGTTCAACTCCGGCGACACACCCAACGTGTCAAGGATGGCTTGTGCTTCGGCATCTGAGGGTGCCGCGGGAGGCGAATTCGCCTCAGTGGCCATTTTACTCCTGCCTTCGTACTGCAACCTTACGTCATTCTGAGCGCCCAAAGGGTATACCGTGTCATTCTGAGCACCCGAAGGGTGCGAAGAATCTCGCCCTTCTCGCCTCACGGCACGTCCAACGAAGAGATTCTTCGGCGCTCCGCGCATCAGAATGACAAGGGTCTCGCTATCGGTGTAATATTAGGTGCCCTAACGAACCTTGGAGTGATAACAGCCGCTATCAGTATCGGCCAAACCTCCTGCCGACGCGCTGGCCCTCAAAAATTGTGCCGGCTATATGCGTCGCCGTTGTGAAGGTTTGCTGCGCGGACGCCGCGAAGGAGCCATGCCAGACTCTCATCAGTTGGACGTTTCAGAGGCGATGATTATGCTGAAAGTCGTGGAGCGGGGAGTCATATGGGAAAATGCTACCGACGACCCCGAGCGGCGGAGCGCCTGCTTCCCGAACGTTGCATTGCTCTCCGACGGCCGGATGCTGGCGACTTGCCGCGTTGGCAGCAAGAAGGACTCCGCCGACGGGAAGCTCATGTTCTGCGAATCGCTTGACAAGGGCAGAACCTGGCGCGAGCTGGGTATTTTGCTGTCAAGCGAGTTCGAGGGCGTCCCCGGTGAGCTGCGATTCGGCGGTCTCTCTGAGCCGTCCCCCGGGCGGATATTGCTTGCGGCCATCTGGGTGGACCGCTCCGACCCGTCCCTGCCGTTTGCAAATCCGGAGACGATCGGAATCCTGCCGATGAAGATTCTCCTCACGGAATCCGCTGACGGAGGGTTTACCTGGGCGCCGTTTCGCGAGGTGGATGTTTCGCCGATGATTCAGCCCGCCCTGACGGGGCCGGTAATGCGTATGCCGGACGGGCGGCTTGCCCTGTCGTTTGAGACCAACAAGCACTATGATGACCCCACGCCGGTCAAGCACCATGCAGCGCTGATTTTCTCCGAGGACGAGGGCGCAACGTGGAAGGAGCCGACGGTCGTGGCGACCAGTCCCGAATACTATTTCTGGGATCAGAGACACGCCATCCTGCCCGACGGCTCCTCGCTTGCGCTTTTCTGGACATACAGCATCCAAAAGGAGAGAGACGTGGAGATTCACCGGGCTTTCAGCCGCGATTCCGGCAGGACGTGGGATACGCCGACCGGCATTGGAATCGAGGGGCAGGTAGCCTATCCGGTGTCTCTCGGGGGCGATGACGTGCTTATGCTGTACGTCCACCGGCATCAGCCGCCCTCGCTTCGCGCTCTCCTTAGCCGTGACCGCGGACAGACATGGAGCCGCGACGGCGAGGTGGTCTTCTACGCGAAGGAACTGACGGAAGCGGGCATGGCCCCGGGCACGGATACCGCCCAGTACTGGCAGGACATGGAGCTGTGGACGTTCGGGGGTTGTGCTTCCCGGCGGGAATGTGCTGGCCGTCTACTATGCGGGTGATTCGCAGCAGACTCACATAGCGTGGGCTGAAATCGCGGTCGAGTGACCCGCCCGAGTGGGTGGGGATGGTGTGGTGGTGCCGCAGGCGGAAGCACCCTGGATTTGAGCTTTACTGCGCCGCGCGTTCAAGCAGACCGGCGGCCTCCCGCTCGCGGTCTGCAATCTGTTGTACGAGGGTTCGGGCGTCGAGGCACTTGTCCCGGAACGTGTTCATCGCGTCTTCCGCAACGGCAGAGCCTTGCTCCGTCTCCTCCGGCAACTGCGGGAATGTCACGCGAAGATTCTCCAGCAGGTTCACTATCTCATCATACTTGCGTGCCGCTGCAAGGGCGTTCGCCTCACG
>JALGUK010000564.1 GCA_029820875.1 Candidatus Zipacnadia bacterium | reverse complement strand
TCACGGATGTGGTCGAGCAAGTTTGCCGCCCACATGCCGGTGGTCGAACGCTCCTGCGGCCGCTCCCACTGCTGAAGCTCTCCAGGCGCCAGGCATAGCAATTCCTTGCGAAGAGCGGCGGCCAGGCTCCGCAACGGCGTGAGAATTGCCTGTGCGTGCTCGTCAGACAGCGGCGACAACGGAGATCCCACTCCGGTTGGAGACCTACCTTCGGTCGTTGCCTCCTCCAGTTGCCTGATTAGATGACGGACGAGGCTGTAGGTCGAGACCAAGTGCTGCCGCATTGCGGAGTCAAGTTTCATCTTGTCCGCCGCCTCCGGGTTCGTTTCCGCGCCTCCGGGTTCGTTTCCGCTTGCCGGAATTCGCTATACTTTTGCCGAGCAGCCATCACCGGCTCCGGACAAAGAATAACTCCTACACACCTTGCGGTGGTAGGAGTTATTAGTCGTCACGACGCTTCCCGCACTCTGCGGAGGCGAACTCCATCGCCTTCGTTCGGGTGGCGGAATACTACCACAGGGCTTGCAGGCTGTCAAGAGCTTTGGCGGCCTTCTCAAATGACGTTGCCGGTGGCGGACACGGACAACATTACAAAACTTTGCAGTTGGGATTTGTTTTGTCCCTTGGACGTGTTAAACTTACTGTGATGTGGATTCGTGCGGACGAAATCTCGCATCGGACAAGGCCCGTAGCGAACTTCATCGGGCTCGGTTCTATCACTACATGGAGGTGAAGCTGTATGCCGAGTTTTGCAAATCCGTTCTCGGGGATGGTGCCGCGGGTGATGACCAAGTCGGAGCTGATTCGTGCGCTGCGGATGAACCTCGCAGCCGAGGAGGAGGCGGTCAGCCAGTACATGGCCCACGCCGATGCCACCGATGACCCGCTTGCCAAGAAGGTGTTGATAGACATCGCCGACGAGGAGCGGGTGCACGCCGGTGAGTTCCAGGCGCTGATAAGCAGGCTGGCTGAAGACGAGGAGGAATTGCTCGAAGACGGTCGCAAAGAGGTCGAGGAGATGGCCGAAGGGACGTCCACGGGTGACCCCGGCGAATAAGCCCGGGCGCATTGCTGGATGGTGGTCCATCGCCGGGCGCGGGTTCTGAATCCGCGGGTTGGCGGTCGGCCCGTGGTGGCAGGCCGCGATGATAAAAGAAAGGAGGAGATGGGATGCCACACAAGCTGCCGGAATTGCCATACGCGTATGATGCACTGGAGCCGCACTATGACCAGGAGACTCTCCGGCTCCACCACGACGTCCACCACGCCGGCTACGTAAAGGGCCTCAACGCCGCGGAGGAGGAGCTTGCGGCGATGCTGGAATCAGGTGACTTTAAAAACGCGAAGAGCGTTTGCGGGGCGCTTGCATTTCACGGCTCCGGCCACATCCTCCACTCGATTTTCTGGACTAATATGAAGCCCGGCGGAGGCGGAGAACCGGCGGGTGAGCTCGCGGCGGCTATCCAGAGACAGTTTGGCAGCTTCGATGCCTTCAAGGGGCTTTTCCTCGCGGCCACGAACGCAGTCGCTGGCTCCGGATGGGGGATACTGGCGTACAGGCCCAGCGATGATGCCCTTGTGGTCCTGCAGGCTGAGAAGCACGAGAACCTCACTCAGTGGGGTGTAATTCCCATCCTCGTGTTGGACGTCAAGCGGCCGGAGTGGACGAAGGCCTTCATGGACCATCTTGTCAACTGGGACAACGTCGCCGAGCGATACGCAGCCGCCGCAGGATAGTGATTTTAGTCACGCGGGGCACTCCTGCAGGAGTGCCCCGACTGCCGCACAGACGTCCTGCTCCCCGGTATTGAAAGCCCCAAGCGAATCCGCGGTCGTTCAAACAACAACGCGCCGAAAGGAATTTTCAGCGCAAGGCAGAAGCGTTCCAACACGGCTGTTGACGGATGCCAAAGACTCAGGGACCATCCCGCTGATTTGCTTGGTGGAATTCGTGACGCATTTATTGAGAGCCCCTCATGCCTGCGTGTGCGCTGACAGTCTGGCATGCCATTTGTGCTCCTGTGCACGATGTTCTTGGCGGCCGAGGCTTCCGTAGGCCAGGAGCCAATGTCGCTGGCCGATTGTATGGCATACGCCCTCGACCATAATCCTCGGCTTGCGGCTGCGGCTGCCCGTGTGCGGTACAAGGAGGCGGGCGTGGCCCTCGCGCGTGCCGGTGCCCGGCCGGTGGCTCGCCTCACTGCATCCGGGCGGATGCAAGAGCCTTTGCAGGAAATCCATATCCCGATACCTGGTCAGGAGCGGACAATAAGGCTCAATCGCGCCCAGCAGCTTAGTGTAGGCGTCGGTGTTGTCTGGCCGTTATGGACAGGCGGCCGCACCCGTGCCGTGCTGGGAGCCGCCCGGGCGGAGGTCAGCGCGGCGGAGGCGGACCTGCAACAGGCCACCGAGCAGCTTCTTTATGAAGTCGCCGCTGCCTATTTTCGCCGAGGCGGGCCTGCGGGAGGCCCGGGAGCAGCTCCGCGCCGCCACAGCAGCCCACGATGCAGGCGCCGTCACCGCGGCTGAGCTTTCCGCAGCCACAGCGGCTCAGCGCAATGCCCAACAGGTGCTTGTTGAAGCCGTGAACGCCGTTGCAGATGCAAAGCAGACCCTCAATCGCCTCCTGGGACGTCCGCTGGAGGAGCATGTGGAACTGGTGGATGCTCCGATTACGCTTGACTACCACTATAAGCCCTCCGAAGCAACTGCTGTCGCGCTGGTCATGCGGCCGGAGCTTCTGGCCCTTGCGCACCGTCAGGATGCCGCCAAGGCGGCGATTGCCGCGGCGCGGGCCGAGCGAAACCCGACGATAAGCCTCACGGGTCAGGCCACCCGTCAGACCTCCACCGAAGTGATGCCCGGGCACTCTCAGTCCGTCGGCTTGGAGTTTTCGTGGCCTCTTGTCCACTTAACCGCGCGGG
>JALGUK010000059.1 GCA_029820875.1 Candidatus Zipacnadia bacterium | reverse complement strand
ATGATATCCTCGCCCTCATAGCCCGGCACCTCCACCTGCGGGACGCCCAGAGCTTCCAAGACCTCCTTGGCATCGCCGAACTGCGCCAGCAGATCCCCCGGAGTTGGAGGACGCTGCGCCTTGTACTGTTTGAACAGCTCATGCCGAAACGTCTTCCCGGGTGCGTCGAACGCCGCGATGACAAGGTCCGGCTTCTGGTCCTGCAGAAGCTTCAGCAGCATGTTGGTGAACCCAAGCGTCGCGTTGGTAGGGGCACCGGAGGCCGTGCTTAGGGGCGGGAGGGCGTGGTATGCTCTGTGGAGCAGACTGTTGCCGTCAATGAGAATGATTTTCGGCTTCATGGCGGGTCAGGTCCGGTCCAAAGGCTCTTCCAGCAAGCACAGCATTGATATCCCCGCCTACCGGATGCGGAAGTGAGGCTGCTCAAGAACCCGGTTCAAGTTGTCGACCGCGCTGCTGCGAATCAGTGTCTCACCGATAGCTTGTCCCACGGCAGCCGCCGTTTCGGTCATCAGGAACTGCAAGGGCGAACGGCGGCCCATCTCAATAACACGCGGTGTGCCCATGATACCCGCGGCCTTGGCGGCCGCGCTGACAGCGTCTTCGAGGTTCCCCAGCTCGTCAACGAGCCCCTTTTGTTTCGCTTGCGAGCCGGTATAGACTCGGCCGTCGGCGAGCTTTCGGACCTGTTCCTCGCTCAGCTTTTCTCGGCCCGCCGCAACGTCCTTGACGAATTGAGAATAGACGTCGTCAATCGCCGCCTGCATTAACTTCTGTTCCTCCGGCTGAGGCTCTCGAAAGCTGCTGCCCATGTCCTTGAATGGGCCGCTCTTGACGGTAACAGCCTCCACCCCGACCCTTTTCATAAGCTGCTCGAACACCAGCGACTGGGAAATCACCCCGATGCTGCCCGTCAGCGTGGCCGGGTCGGCAATGATTTTGTCAGCGGCGGACGCAATGTAGTAGCCTCCGGACGCGGCGACATCTCCCATGGACGCAACGATGTACTTCTTGAACTTCTTGCTATTACGGATTTTCATAATCTCCTGGTATATCTCCTGAGCCCCGGCCGCGCTGCCACCCGGACTGTTGATGCGCAGCACAATCGCCTTAATCGAATTGTCGCTGCGCGCTTTTTTCAGTTGCCGAATAATATCCTCGGACCCCGCGCCGCTCATGAAAAGACCACGGCCCACGTCTGCGGCGCTGATTAAGCCTGTGACCCGGATGATTGCTACGCGGTTGCCGGGCAATACGCCCCGGCTCCCGGATATGGCAAAGCGGAAGAGGCCGATGAGGGCGACCGTACCACCCAAAACGACCACCACGGCCAGGAGGACGATGAGCACTATTATCAGTTTATTGCTCTTCCTGGACGTCGGCTGCTGCACTATCCTCACTCCCCCATGCCAGTTGACATGACCACACCGCCGCGCTATAATCCTGCTGGGTGCCGAAGTGGCGGAATTGGTAGACGCGGTGGACTCAAAATCCACTGGAGTTTAAGCTCCGTGCCGGTTCGACTCCGGCCTTCGGCACCATGTCGCCTTCTCAAGTGTCCCCCTATTTAACCTGCCCCATCGCCAAGAACTTCCGATAACGCTGCTCTACCAGCTCGTCCGCCGGTATCTTTTCCAGCCGCTCAATCGCCCCAATTACGGCTTTTTCCACGGTCGCCGCCATTTCGCGCGGCGCCCAATGAGCACCGCCGAGCGGCTCTTCAAGAATCTCGTCAATGGCCCCAAGCGACAGAGCGTCCTGAGCAGTCAGCTTAAGGGCTTCCGCCATCTCCGGGGCACGGGCGGCGTCACGCCACAGAATCGAAGCACAGCTCTCTGGGGCGATGACGGAATAATAGGAGTTCTCCAGCATGATGATGTGATCCCCGACGCCGATGCCGATGGCCCCACCGCTGCCCCCTTCACCTATCACAACCACGATAATCGGGATGCGCAGGCGAGAGAATTCCCGCTGGTTCATCGCAATGGCCTCGCAGATGCCGGTCGCCTCGGCGTCCTCAAGGCACCAGGCGCCGGGGGTGTCTACGAAGCTAATCAGCGGTTGACCGAGCTTTTCAGCCAGGCGGGCGACGCGAAGCGCCTTTCGGTAGCCCCAGGGGCGGGCCATTCCGAAGTTCCGTTCACGCCGCTCGGATGCTGTTCGCCCTTTCTGATGACCGATGACCGCTACTGACCTGCCCTGCACCTGCGCCAATCCCGCTACAATGGCCGGGTCGTCACCGTAACGACGGTCGCCGTGAAGCTCGATGAATTCATCGAATATGGTGTGGACGTAATCAAGAGTGTAAGGGCGGCGAGGATGCCGAGCAAGCTCAACGCGATTCCACGGGGAAATCTCAGCGTGCATCTTTTCCAGGCCGGCAGTCAGTTGCATCTCAAACTCCCGGATCTGGGCCAGAATCTCGTCGGCATTGTCCACGCCCTCAGCCACCGTAGCCTGGAGCTTATCAATCGTTTGGCGAAGTTCAAGAAGCGGCTCCTCAAGTTCCAACCAACGTTCGATTTGCACAGGTGACGCCCTCTCCATCCGCGCCGGTCGCTACATTGTTTCCGCAGCTTTGGATTCGTCCGCGTTTTCCGTTTCCGGCTCGGGTTCCCGAGGTCCCCACTCGGGCCGATAGGCCTGCGCGAGAATACGGATAAGGGTGTTGCGCAGGTCCCGGCGGTGCACGATTAAGTCAATCATGCCGTGTTCGTATTGGAATTCCGCGGTGTGCATCTCCTCCGGCGGCCTGATTTTCAAGCTCAGCTCAATTACCCTGGGACCGGTAAAGCCCACCCGGGTGGTCGGCTCGGCTATGACGATGTCCCCCAGCCACGCCCAACTTGCCGGCACGCCGCCGAATACAGGGTCGGTCAGAACTGTGATATAAAGCAAACCGGCAGCCGCCAGCCGGCCCGCGGCGGCGCTGGTCTTGGCCATTTGCATAAGCGACAGAATGCCTTCCTGCATCCGCGCCCCCCCGCCACAACCGCCGCTCATAATGACCGGCAGCCGCCTCTGGATGGCGCGCTCAAAGGCTCGGGCTATCTTCTCCCCCATCACCGACCCCATACTGCCCATCATGAAGTTCTGGTCCGACACCCCCAAAACAACCCGGTACCCGCCGATGTCGGCTTCGCCTGTTATAATGGCTTCGGGAAGCCTGCTCTTGCTCCGAGCTTTCTCAATCTTTTCCTCATACCCTGGGAATCCCAGTGGGTTTGCCGTCTGCAGCCCCGCGTCGTACTCCTCAAAGCTGCCTTCGTCGGCCAGAAGGGCGATGCGCTCCTGTGCAGTGAGCCAGAAGTGATGGTCGCACTTCGGGCAGACCTTCAGATTCCGCTCCAAGTCCGGCGGGAAGAGCAGTTCGTGGCAATGGTGGCACCGAATGAACACATCGGGGCCGCTTTCCCCGTTTTTTCCCTTGCGTCGGAACCATCTCATGAACGTTTCACAATCGCCCTAACATATCGCAGGGCCCTTTCATTTTATCGCGCTGTGTGCTATGATTCAGCCCCTCGCTTAACCCATAGGTGTACCATAGGGGACAATTATATATGAAAATCGAGGACCTCCGCTCACAGATTGACGAAATTGACAAGCACCTGTGCGAACTGCTTAGCCGGCGGGCGCAACTGGCCAAGACTATCGGTGAACTCAAGTCAAACAGTGGCAACGTGGTCTTCGCTCCCGGCCGGGAACAACAAGTGCTCGAGAACGTCAAACGCCATGCCACTGGTCCTTTGCCGCCGGAGGCGCTTGCCGGGATTTTCACCGAGATTATCTCGGCTTCGCGAGCGCTCCAGAGGGCGCTTCGGGTCGCCTATTTGGGCCCACCCAACACATTCACCCACTCAGCGGCCCTGCAGATGTTCGGTTCCTCATGCGAGATGGTCCCCGCTGCGACCATCGAAGACGTCTTCCACGAGGTCGAACGAGACAATGCCGAGTATGGCGTCGTCCCCATAGAGAACTCCATAGAAGGTGTCGAGCGGCGGACCCTTGACGCCTTCATCGCCTCGGAGGTGAAAATCACCGCCGAGATTTACCTGCGCATCGCACATTGCCTGCTCTCCAGCGGCCGCAAGAACGATATCCGCGTCGTCCGTTCCCATGCGCAGGCCCTGGCGCAGTGCCGTAACTGGCTCGCCCGGAACCTCCCGCAAGCGGAACTGATTGCCGAGTCGAGCACCGCCCGAGCCGCCGAGATGATCGTAGGCAAGTCGGATGAAGCAGCCGTCGCGACGCACCTGGCGGGCGAGAGCCTGGGCCTCAATGTGCTGGCCGAGCATATCGAAGATCAACCACAGAACTACACACGCTTTTTCGTCATCGGCACGGCTCAAACGAAGCCTACCGGTCGCGACAAAACCTCACTGGCATTCCAGACCAAGCACAGACCCGGGGCGCTTTGCGATGTGCTGGCCCATTTCAAGGCGCACGATGTCAACCTGACGATGATTGAATCCCGGCCGATGCGGGACCGGCCCTGGCATTACCTGTTTTTCGTCGACTTCCAGGGCCATGCACAGGACGATTTCGTCATGGCCACCCTCAGGGAGCTTGAGGAAGAGTGCGCCTTCTTAAAGGTGCTCGGCTCCTATCCCGAGGCCAGCCCCTCTTAGGCTCCCTGAAGCTCCCGACGCACCGCCTGCGCCTTCTCAAAAGCGGCACGGCCCTGTTCGGTTCTCGGAAACTGCGCAATGTCCTTTATGCGTTCACTCAAGCCCGGCTGGGACGACACGAACGTGCCGATTCGGTAATGGCGTTCCATCATTTCCGAATCTGTCGTCAGGTCCGTGCCGGCGGAGAGATAGTCATTCAACTCCGCAGGGTCCACCTGGGCCATCGCGTCCTGCCCGGCAGCGAGCTTTACCAAGGCCCCGTTCAGCGGCGCTGAACGGCCCGTCACCAGCAACGCGGCTCGATCCGCAGTGGACTTGACCATTTGCTCCCACGGCCCCATCAGCGAGGTCATCAACAGCAGCGGCGCCCCTATGAGCTTGGCCACGAGGCCGGCGGACCGGAAAAATGCGATGAAGTTCAGGAACCGCGTATGCTTCGCCCTCAGGTGGAGCAGTTCCCGGGCCAAAAGCGCCTCCAACTCCTCCGTGGTGAGCGCCTCGACGACGGGCTCGGTCACCACGATGGCGGAGCGCTTCCCGCCGATGCTCGTGATGGTCGGTTCATCCCCGGGCATGATGTAGACTTCCGGAGCCCTTATGCCGAGTAATGCGCTGCTTCTTGCGATGCCCGCGAGCAGTTCCGGATGGTTGGTCGTCGAGACCTTCGTTCTAAGTCCCTCCCGCTTTATGCGGCTCCGCACTCCCCCGACAGCCTGCCGGCCTGCATACAACACAGCCAGAACCGGCCACAGGATAAACAGGCCAATGATTTGCGGACGATCTGGAAAGATTTTCCAGCCGATAAATGCAAGAACGACCATAGCGAGTACGGTTACACCCAGCGGGGCAAAGTACGCCATCCGCTCGCCGGGGACCGCGAAGTCCCTGACACGCAAGGCCGGCCTCTTTCTCTTTATCTTAACACGGCGGGCCACTATGTTTCACCCTCCTCAGACGGCTCGACACGAATCTGGAGCTTGCTGACGTGCTGAGCGTCGGCCTGCAGGACCGTCATAGTCACATTGGCCCACTTTATCGTTGCGCCCTCGGCAGGCACGTCTCCGATGATGTCGTACACGAAACCGCCGACTGTATCGTAGTCTCCATTCGGGATTTGCACATCGAGTTCCTCCGCCAAGTCCTCAACCGGCAGGCGCGCATCCACAATCAATGACCCATCCGGCTGCCGGATTATCATCGGCTCGGCCTGGTCGTGCTCGTCGGTTATCTCCCCGACGATCTCCTCCAGGATATCCTCTATGGTCACGATGCCGGCGGTCCCGCCGTACTCGTCAATGACTATGGCCATGTGCTGCTTCGAGGAACGCATCTCCTCGAAGAGTTCATCAATCCGTTTCGTTTCAGGAACATTGAGAACCGGTCGGATAATCGTTCTGAGGTCCACCCCGCTGATTCCTGCACGCAGATGGGCCATCAAGTCGTTTACGTAAAGGATTCCGAGAATATCATCAAGCCCCTCGCCGTAAACAGGGATGCGCGAATATCCGTGTGCAGTGATGGTTTCCAGCACATCGTTCATCGAGGCTGTGGAGGAGACCGCGACGACGTTGGTGCGCGGCACCATCACCTCGCGGGCGGTTGTCGTGTGCAGCTCCATGATTCCTTCGATCATGGCGCGCTCCTGTGGCTCGACTTCTCCCTCCTCCTCGGCGATACCCACCAGGATTCGAATGCCGTTGTCGGTGATAAGAGGTCTTTGGCGCGCGGCATTGCCTATGACAACACGAACCAACACATTGCCGAGTGCAGTGACCAAACGTATCACCGGTCGCAACACAACCGTCAGAATCGCGACCGCGTCACCCACTTTCAGCGCAGTCTGTGCCGCTCGACGCATACCGTAGGTCTTGGGCGTGATCTCACAAAACATCACAATAAAGAGCACCATCCCGGCCGCCACCAACTCGTGGACAATGTTATCATTCGGCCATATACGCCTGGAGAAGTCGGTTGCGGCAGCCGAGGCGCCGAGGACACATGCATCAGTGGCGATAATGGTCGCCGACAGATAGTCCGGGCCGCCCGCCTTTAGCCGTTGGACGCGTTCCGCCCTCCGGTCGCCCTCCTCCGCGAGCACGCGCAGCTTCGTCTCAGTGACCCGCACCAGTGCGCTCTCAGACAGCGAGAGCAGGAATATCCCGACAACGCACGCGATGGCGATGACAAGCTCCGCTATCGCTAATGGCGAAAGGTAGGGCGCTTGGTCACCGACGGCTTGGGCTAACAGCCATGGCAGCCCAAACACATGTTTTAAGGGGTCATCCAACCTTTTGCTTCCTCCCGCCCTCTATTGCGGGGGCGTCTCCAAGTCCTCCGCCGCGGGCTTCTTAACCACCCGCACTTTGCTGATGCGCTTCCCTTCAACTTGCTCAACGGTGAGGGTGAGGTTGTCGCGATGGCATACCTCACCTGCCTCGGGCAAATAGCCGACGATGTCCTGGACCAGGCCGCTGACGGTTTCGTAACCCGTCTCATGGATGTCGGTATGCAACAGTTTGTTCATCGTATGAATCGGCACCACGCCGTCACATAAGATTTCGTTTTCGGATATAACTTCGACCTCCGCGTTGACCTCATCCGTCTCGTCGTAGATTTCGCCTACAATCTCCTCAAGGAGATCCTCCATCGTCACCAGGCCGGCGATGCCGCCGAATTCGTCCACGACCATCGCCATAACGCGCTCCCCGGCCTGAAAGTCTCTCATCAGGTCCTTGACCTTTTTCGTCTCGGGGACGAAATGGGCCTCCCGCGTGAGCCTCCCAACCGGAGTGGAGCGATCGCCTTGTTGCAACGCGGGGATAAGGTCTTTCGCATACAGAATCCCGACGATTCTATCTACGTCGCCCTCATAGACCGGCAAGCGCGAATGCCTCTCGTCAACGATCAGGTCGAGCGCCTTCTGAACGGGCTCATTGGCCTCCACACACACCATATCCGTCCGCGGAACCATCACCTCGGAGACCTGCCGGTCCGTGAACTCCAGAACGCCGTGGAGCATCCGATGCCGGCTTTCCTCCATTATCCCCTGTTCCTGGGCGACCGTGATAGTAGTCTTAATCTCCTCCTCAGTAACTATAGGCTCCTCACCGACGCGTACACCAGCCAGCCATACGAGGAAATTAGAAATGCGCGTCACCGGAACCACAACTACAGCCAGAAGAACAACGGCCCCCTTAAGCGGCCATGCGGCCAACCGAAGCAGCCGGTCCGGGGCCTGTGACGCGAACAGGATTGGGGTGACCTCCGCAAAAACCATCACAACGATGCCGATGCCGAAAAAAGCAATGACAGGCCCTAATGCGGCCCACAATTTAGTCGCCAGAATCGTCGCGATGTGCTCGGAGAAGTAAAGGAGTGCAGTAATGCAGATTAAAATGGTGGAGAGGACCTGAGCGGGGCGCGAAAAGAATGTCATCAACAGACGGGCTGTGACACTTCCAGCCTCGGCTTCCTCCCGCACACGCACGCGGTCGGCCGCAAGAAAGGCGATCTCGGTTGCCGCGAAGAAGGCCGCCCCGCACAATAGTGCGGCCATTATCGCTACGCCCACAGCTACTGATAAATCGTCCAAATCAGGGGCCTCCTCCGACCCCTTACCTAGCTGCCGTGGCAGCCGACGGCTGCATCAGGCAAAACGGCTTTGTCTATTATACCATAATCACAAATCAAGTACAATCACTTCCCAACCTTCGCTGTCAGACCTTGCCCGTTCCCCAGGATTGCGGGTGTTTACGGCGCATTGAATTGCACTGCTGCAAGCTTTGTATCCGTCTCCCTAATCCGCGATTCTTCCCGCCCGCCGCTTCCGGGTCACCTAACGATTTCGAAGCGGCGAATGTACGGGCCACGGCGCGGAGGCTGAGCGAAGAAGCGCACAAGGTACATTCCAGCGAGAAACCCTCCTATATGCGCAAAGATTGCCACGCTGGTGGGCATCCCGATGCTGCCGAGACCTTGGAAAAGTTGAAGGACGAACCAGAATCCAATAAAGAGCCAGGCAGGCAGGTCCGTCAAGAAGAAGAAAATGAAAAGCGGCACCAGGCCGCGGATTCGCGCCCCCGGGAAGAGCAATACATAGGCCCCCATAACCCCGGCAATCGCCCCGCTTGCGCCGAGGGTGGGAACATCGGAGTACAAGTACAAAACGGCGTGCACCAAGCCGGCGAGGACGCCGCACAACAAGTAAAAGAGCAGGTACCGAAGGTGCCCCATGCGGTCTTCAACGTTGTCGCCGAAGACCCACAGGAAGAGCATGTTGACGCCGATGTGAAAGAAGCCCCCATGAAGGAACATCGAGGTGATAAGCGGCAACGCCGGGCCGGCACCCTCCACCAGATACGCGTGCAAGGAGAACAGTCTCCTGGGGACCATGGCATAGTTGTATACTATATCCGGACGCCCCTGGTGAAGTGCCAACAACTCCCAAACATAGACCACGATGCAGGCGGCGATGATTGAGATGTTGACTATCGGCGGCTTGGTACTGCGGATATCGTCCTTCAGTGGCAGCAATCCCTGCTACCTCCACGAGTCTGACGAGGAAAACTCAGGCGGGGCCTTGCGGCCCCGCCCTCGTTGTCCATTCGCACTTTCGGCCGGCAGCTCGAGGCCTGCCCGAACAGGGCATCATGCTAAGCCGGGTAAGGGACAGGCTTTTAGTACGGCGGCGGGGGCTGTCCGGCACCGGCCGTTTCTTTCTTCTCCTCAGGCTTCTCCGTAATGATGGTTTCAGTGGTCAGAATCATGCCGGCGATGCTGGCGGCATTCTGCAGCGCCGAACGGCAGACCTTCGCCGGGTCAATCACGCCCGCCTTGGCCAGATCTTCGAACTCACCGGTCAGAGCGTTAAGGCCGCGTCCGGGCTTCTTCTCTTGCTTGACGTGCTCCACGATGACTGAGCCCTCCAGCCCCGCGTTATAGGCGATCTGGCGCAGCGGCTCTTCGAGAGCGCGCCGGACGATGTTGACGCCGATTTCCTCGTCGCCGTCAGCTTCCATGCCATCGAATCTGGACAGAACGTTAACAAAGGTAACACCGCCGCCCGGGACTGTACCCTCTTCAACCGCTGCACGTGCCGCAGAGAGAGCGTCCTCGAAGCGATGCTTCTTCTCCTTCATTTCCGTCTCTGTGGCCGCGCCGACCTCGATGACCGCAACGCCGCCGGCGAGCTTCGCCAAGCGCTCCTCGAGCTTCTCGCGGTCATAGTTGGAGTCGGTGGTCTCGATGGCACGTCGGATCTGGGCTATCCTGCCGGCGATGGCCTCACGGCTGCCTGCGCCTTCAACAATTGTGGTGTCATCCTTGGTCACCACAACGCGCTTGGCGCGGCCGAGCTGGTCAAGGGTGACGTTTTCAAGCTTCAACCCAAGGTCCTCGGAGATGAAAGTGCCGTCGGTGAGGACAGCCATGTCCTCGAGCATGGCCTTTCGCCTCTCGCCAAAGCCCGGGGCCTTGACAGCAGCAGCCTGCAGTGTACCGCGCAGCTTGTTGACGACCAGCGTCGCGAGGGCCTCGCCTTCGACGCTCTCGGCGACAATCAGAATGGGCTTGCCGGCCTGAATGACCTTCTCAAGCACCGGTACGAGGTCCGTGGCCGAACTGATTTTCTTTTCAAACAGGCCCTCGACGAATTTGACCTCGGTCTTGCCGGTCTTGGACTCCTCGACGGTGATGACTCCGTCTTTACCCACCTTGTCCATCGCATCGGCAATGACCTCGCCGATAGCAGGGTCGTTGCCGGCGATTCCGGCCACATGGGCGACATCATCGCGGTCCTTGACCTCAACAGCCGTTTCCCTAATCGCGTCCACGGCGGTCGCAACGGCTTTTTCAATCCCGCGCTTCACGAGCATCGGGTTGGCGCCCGCTGCGACGGCCTTAAGTCCCTCACGGAGCATGGCTTGGGCCAGCACGGTGGCTGTGGTCGTGCCGTCGCCTGCGGTGTCATTGGTTTTGCTGGCGACCTCCCGCACAAGCTGAGCGCCCATATTCTCGAACTTCTCCGGCAGCTCAATCTCCTTGGCCACAGTGACTCCGTCCTTGGTCACTGTCGGAGAGCCGAACTTCTTGCTCAGCACTACATTGCGCCCCTTGGGGCCGAGAGTGACCTTTACCGCATCCGCCACGGCATTCGCACCGCGCTCAAGCGCGGCTCGAGCCTCTTCGTTGTAAAGCAACATCTTCGCAGGCATTTGCGAACCTCCTAATCTACTCCTGCCAAGCAGCCGCGCACACGCGCGACTATTCCTTGGCGAGAATATCGTTCTCGTTGAGTATCAGATACTCTTCGCCCTCGTAAGTAATCTCGGTTCCTCCATATTTGGAGAATACAACCTTGTCCCCCGGTTTGAGGTTAATCTCGACACGTTTACCGTTCTCGAGCAGTCTTCCTGGGCCGACGGCAATCACCTCGCCCTTGAAGGGCTTTTTCTCGGCTGAGTCCGGAAGGATAATGCTACCTTCCTTCTTCTCGTCCTCAACGGGCTTGACCATAACACGATCATTGAGCAACCTCAGCAAGTTAGGGACCTCCCTTACCTCAAGAAATGACGTTTGTTCCATGAGTCTGGTTGTGTTTTTGGCCGGCCGTGCACGCCGTAGGCACGACCTATCGGCCTGCGGCCTGAGCAATGATTACGAACCGGCCGCGGTTGTTTGTTCAGCGGCTCCGACTTTAAGCGTCAGCGTAATCGAGTCATCCCTCCTGTCTGCAATAATAGTATCTCCCTCCTTGAATTCTCCGCGCAAGATTGCGCTCGAAACCGGGTTCTCAATCAGACGCTGAATCACTCGCCGCAGCGGGCGAGCACCATAAGCGGGATCAAATCCCTCCTCTGCGATAAGCCGATATGCCTCCGGCGTGACCTCAAGGCCGATCTGGCGCTCTGCAAGGCGTTCGCGCACCCGGTCGAGCATAAGCTCGGTAATCTCGCGGATCATCTCGGCATTGAGCGGGTGGAACACGATGATATCATCAACCCGGTTGAGGAACTCCGGGCGGAAAACGGCTTTCATTGCCTCCAGAACGTCTTCCTTCATAGCCTGGTATTCGGCGGCCGCCTGCTGCGGATCGCTGCTGGCAGTCGGCTTAATCAGATGGCTGCCGACGTTGGAGGTCATGATGATAATCGTGTTTTTGAAATTCACCGTCCTGCCAGCCGCGTCCGTCAAGCGGCCGTCATCAAGTATCTGCAGGAGGGTGTTGAAGATATCAGGATGCGCCTTCTCTATTTCATCAAGCAGCACCACCCTGTACGGGCGTCGCCGGACCGCCTCGGTGAGCTGCTCCTGGTACTCGGACATGTCAATGCGCACCATGGCGTCCTCATCGTCGAAGAGGAACTCGGCGAGAGCGCGCGCAAGCTCCGTCTTGCCGACGCCGGTAGGCCCGGCGAAGATAAACGAGCCTATCGGGCGCTTTGGGTCTTTCAGACCTGCCCGGGCGCGTCGAATCGCCTCCGAGACCGCCTGGACTGCAAGGTCCTGGCCCTTGACGCGCTTGTGGAGTTCTTCCTCCATGTGCAGGAGTTTCTGCGCCTCCTCCTCGAACATCTTGGAGACGGGGATGCCGGTCCAGCTCGAGACAATCTCGGCGATGTCGTGCTCGTCCACCACCTCGTCCAGACCGGTCTCCTGCTGCCATTTCTCCTTCGCCTGGCGGTAT
>JALGUK010000563.1 GCA_029820875.1 Candidatus Zipacnadia bacterium | reverse complement strand
TACAGCAGATATGCATACGCCTGGCGGTTGGACCTCCCGACGCGGCCGCGGAGCTGGTAAAGCTGCGCAAGCCCCAATCGGTCGGCGTCATCAATGATAATCGTGTTCGCATTTGGGATATCCAGGCCGCTCTCGATGATTGTGGTACAGACCAATACATCGTACCGGCCTGCAAAGAAGTCAAGCATCACCTGCTCGAGCTGCTGTTCCGGGAGTTGGCCGTGAGCGATTGCAACCCGTGCGGACGGGACCAACCGCTGCAGATGGCCCGCAGCGTGGCGCAGCGACTGAACCCGGTTATGCACGAAGAAGACCTGTCCGCCACGTTCAATCTCCTGCAGGACGGCGTCACGGATTATCTCATCGTCGTATTCGAGGCACTTGGTGATAATAGGCATTCGACCCTGAGGCGGTTCGTTGATGATGCTTATCTCCCGGATGCCTGACAGGGCCATGTGCAGCGTCCTGGGGATGGGAGTCGCGGTTAAAGTCAAGACATCCACGCTTGTCCGCAGCCGCTTGAGCCTTTCCTTGTGCCGGACGCCGAACCGCTGCTCTTCATCAATAATCACTAGTCCGAGGTCCTTAAAACACTGCGCGTCCGATTGGAGCAGCCTGTGCGTCCCAATGATGATATCCACAGTACCGGCTCTGATACCCTCGATGATTCTCTCCTGCTGCTCTCGCGTTTTAAATCGGCTCAGCATCTCGATGTTAACAGGGTAAGCAGAGAGTCGTTCGAGGAATGTGTTGTAGTGTTGCTGCGCCAGGACTGTCGTCGGCACCAGGACGGCCACCTGTTTGCCGCCCAGAACCGCCTTGAAAGCTGCACGGACGGCCACCTCGGTCTTGCCGTAGCCTACATCTCCGCATACAAGTCGGTCCATAGGAGCAGCCTTTGCCATGTCTGCCTTCACGTTCTCAATCGCCTCGAGCTGGTCTTCGGTTTCCTCCCACGGGAACGAGGCCTCCAACTCGGTAAGCCATGGCGAGTTATCTCCGAATGCAAATCCCCTGGCTCGTTCACGCGCTGCGTAGAGGTCAAGCAGCTCCTTGGCCAGGAGCCGTGCCTGGCGGCGGGTACGCGCCTTGGCCCGTGTCCAACGGGGGCTGCGCATCGAATCCAGCGGTGCGGCTACTCCTCCCACACCTATGTAGCGCTGGACACGATCAATTTGAGTGACCGGTACATAGAGTTTGTCCTCGCCCGCGTAGTCAATCTGCAGGTAGTCCCGTTCAATACCGTCCACGGTCTGCTTCACAAGGCCACGGTAGATACCGATGCCGTGATTGATGTGGACCACGCCTGGAAGCGGCGCCTGGGTCGCCGGAGCTTATGCCAGCCGAATATCTCCTTGTCCGTCAGGACCGCCAGACGCTGCTCGGGCAGTCGGAACCCCCCCGACAGCGGCATGTCCACCACGGTGACAGCTCCAGGAACCGGTCTCGGGTAGGTGTCCCGTCGTTTGACACCTTCAATATCACGTGTCGCGAGCAGTTCGACGATACGTTCAGGCTGAGCGGTGGCTGCAACCACCCGCCTCTTTTCCGCCCGCCATCGGCCCAGGGCTTGTGCGAGCAGGTCCAGCCTCCCGCTGAAGCTGTCCATCGGCGGCGTGGGTATCTCGAATTCCGGGATATCCGGCGCCCACGGCACCTCTTTGCCCAACATGGTGAAATAGGCGACTCGCCGCCCCGAAAGCTGTGCGAGCATATCCGGGAAGTCCAGGTGCAATGCGGACGGCAGCGGCAGAAGCTCCCCGCGGGCCAGGCGGGTGCTGTAGATATTATAGGCTTCAGTCTTGAACTGCTCAAAATGCAGCTGCATCCGAAGGGGCTCATCCACGAAGATGAGCGCATCGCGCGGGAGATAGTCAAAGAGTGTGCCGGGCGTCTCGTACAGGAACGGGATGAAGTAGGCAAGTCCGTCGCTCCGGTGCCGGCCGCGCAGTATCCCGAGAACCTCTTGTGTGCGTTCCTGCAAGCGGCGGGCCGCGAACTCCTCATCCCGCTCCTGCAGCTTCTTTATCTGACGCTCGAGAGCCGCCTCGATTGCCGCTGCCACAGCATCG
>JALGUK010000562.1 GCA_029820875.1 Candidatus Zipacnadia bacterium | reverse complement strand
GTGCGGCCCCGCCCGCGTACCTGCCCACCCGTGAAGAAATACGATACCGACGCCGCCGTCAGCCTTCTGCTCCGGCACGTGAAGAATACCGCGGAGCACTTTGCCATCACTTTCGAAGGAGATTATATCTTCCATCACTCAGCCGGAAATCGCATGTAATTTCGCCCAGCTCGCGGTCTCAGCAACCAGAACATCCGTGTGGATCAGGCCCACGGTACTCCAAATCGGCTCACTGACCGCCTCACTCAGGACACAGTCAGCGCCGGCTGCCAGGTACGCTTCCCGCAGTGCCTCCAGCTCGCGTTCAACGATTCCATGAGGCGAAATGCGTACGATAAGGACCTTGCCGTCGAAGGACCTGTCCTCCTCCAGAAGGTCAAGCTTCTCGATGCTTTGGCGCAGCTCCCGGGATATGAGCCATCCGTCGAGATCGCTCACGCCGGCCTGATTTTGCTGAGTAGCCTGGAAATCCTTGCCCTGCGTCAGCATTTTGCGCATGAGGCTGCGCCTGATGTTCATGGATACAAAAGTCTTACCGCTGACAATCGGCTCCCAGAGCACCAGAAACTCGATATCGCTGCGCCGCTCTGCTGCGAGGGCGGCCAGTGTCCCGCCGAGCCTCAAACCCAGCAGCCCTATGCGGGCGTCGGGCACGTTGGAAGCGATGTATTGGACCGCTGCATTCACGTCGCTAAGCCACGTTGCGACAGTCGCATCAACAAAATCGCCCTCGCTGTCGCCGTAGCCGGTCATGTCAAAACGGAGGCAGTGAAAGCCCTCCTGGCAAAGCTTGCGGGCAGCATGAACGAAGGCCAGATGCGAGCACCGCTTCTCCTCGGCGAACGGGTGGCAGAAAACCACGGCCGCGCCAACCCGCTTGTCGGGAATGTGCAATACCGCGTAAAGCTTTCGGCCGCTGTTTTCCAGATAGAACGGACGCTCCATCATGTCGAACGCCCAGAGTCCGGCTTCCCGGGCTTTTCTCCCTGTGCCTCGAGTTCTTTCTTGAATATGGCTTCGAGGATATACATATCCCGAAGCGAGTCTTGCCCCGACGAAACAGGCTCGCGGTCCTCAGCGACACACTGGATAAAATGCTCCGCCTGACGCCTGAAAGCCCAGGACCACTCCGCCTGTGGGCAGCTTATCCGTTGTATGGTTCCCGCTTCATACAACTCAACCTTGGCCGGAACGTTTCTGAGAAGCGGCGAGGGTGTGTCAATCCGAAGCCAGCCGTGCTCAAAATAAATCTGCGTATGCTCGTCCCAGTGGTTGGCGGATACCTGCCCCACCTCCAACGAGCAGCAGAAGCCGTCAAATTCCAGGAGGACGACCCCGGCGGGTCCACGTAGGTCCACGTGGCCTACAGTCGGCTCGCCGAGCAGAAAGCGGACGAGGTTGATATTGTGACAAAAGACATTATTGACCCAGTTACACATCCAATCACCGCCGAAGCAGTGCGCGCGCACGAACGTTACGGCGCCCAGGCGCCCTGTGGCCAGAAGCTCGTCCAGGAGACGCTTGGCCATCTGCACTCCGGCGTCATAGCGCTTCATGTAGCCGACCATCATCTTCGCGCCGCCGTCCTCGGCTGCCTGCACGATTTTCTCGGCTCCGGCTACCGAACTCGCCATGGGTTTTTCCGTCATCACGTGTTTGCCGGCGCGCAGAAGCTCAGGGGCAATCTGGTCGTTGAGTCCGTGGGGGGTGACCGAGACCACTGCCTCGATATCAGGGTCTAAAAGCAGGTCGGCGTGGGTATCGTACTGCCGGCTTATGCGATACTTCTCCGCGACAAGGTGCCGCAGCCTCGCGCGGCGCTCTGCAAGCGCAACAACGCGGCAGCCCTCCAGCGTGGCGAAGTTGGCCAGATGTGCGAGCTGGCCCATTGTCCCACAGCCCACAAAGCCCAGGTTGACCATAAGCCAGCCTCCGGGCGGTTCAGCCGGTCCTCAGCTCCGCTGCGAACTCATCATTTGCGGCGGCGACCATCCGGTCAATTAATTCATCAATCTCGGCATCGGTCAGGGTGCGTTCCGGCGTGCGGAATTCCAGCGAGAAGGCCAAACTCTTCTTCCCCTCGCTGACCGGCTTGCCGGTGAAGACGTCGAAGAGCCTCACCTGCGTCAGCAACTCCCCGCCTGCCCGTTGCAGACACTGCTCAACGGCCTCTGCAGGGACATCAGCGTCTACAATCAGCGCGATGTCGCGGTAAACAGGCGGCAGCTTGGGCAAAGGCGTATACGGCTTCACCAGCGTTGCGTGCTCCAGCAGCATGTCGAAGTCCAGGTCCAGCAAGTACACCTTCTGAGGTATGTCATAGTTTTCCTGCACCTGCGCACTGACCTCACCCATTAGACCGAGAACGCCGCCCTCCACGTTCACCGAGGCGCAGCGGCCTGCCTCGAAGATTGGAGACTGAGCAGGCTCGAAGCGCGCCTCAATTCCAAGGCCGAAGAGAAGCTGCTCGGCGATTCCACGGAGAGTGTAAAAGTCCGCCTGCTTCACCTCAGGCGGCAGGTTCCA
>JALGUK010000058.1 GCA_029820875.1 Candidatus Zipacnadia bacterium | reverse complement strand
GGGTTCGTCCAGGACATAGACGGTGTGTCCCGTGGATGCCTTCGCGAGTTCCTTGGCAAGTTTCACCCTCTGCGCCTCGCCGCCCGAAAGCGTTGGCGCGGACTGGCCGAGTTTAACGTAATCCATGCCTACGTCTGCCAGTGTCTGCAATATCTGTCTGATTTTAGGCACGTTCTCGAAGTGTTCAAGCGCCTCGGCCACGGTCATATTCAGAACATCGGCGATGGACTTGCCGCGGTAGGTTACAGGTGACGTAGACGTCCGGGAGGAAGTGCATCTCCACCCGGATTACCCCTTCCCCTTCACACGCATCGCACCGTCCGCCGCGGACATTGAAGCTGAAGCGCCCCGGCCCGAATCCACGGACCCGTGCCTGCCGGGTCTCAGCGAAGAGCTGACGTATCAGGGTCATCGCGCCTACATAGGTGGCCGGATTGCTCCGCGGGGTGCGCCCGATGGGCGATTGGTCCACTTGTATCACTCGCTCGATATTCGCCACGCCTCGGATGGTCTCATGTTTGCCCGGCCGCTGGCCGGAGTCCCGCAGACGCCGTGCAAGGCCCCTGTAAAGTATATCGCTTACAAGAGTGCTCTTGCCAGAGCCGGAGACGCCTGTCACACAGGTAAACAGCCCGAGCGGTATCTTCACGTCAATGTGCTTGAGGTTGTGCTCCGCCGCTCCAACGATTTCCAGGTATCCCTTTCCGGGCTTCCTCCTGCGCTTCGGGACCGGAATCTCGCGTCTGCCGGAGAGAAACTGACCGGTCAGGGAGCGCTTGTCGGCCTCCAGGTCGGCTACCGACCCGGCAAAGACGATTTCACCGCCCTGCGTGCCTGCGCCCGGGCCGAAGTCAATCACCCAATCAGCCGCCCGTATAGTCGCGGGGTCGTGCTCAACGACAATAACGGTGTTGCCGAGGTCCCGCAGCCGCTTCAAAGTGGCTATCAGCCGGCCATTGTCGCGCGGGTGCAGGCCGATGGTCGGCTCATCGAGGATATACAGAACGCCCGTCAAGCTCGAGCCAATCTGCGTCGCAAGCCGAATCCGCTGCGCCTCTCCGCCTGAGAGCGTGTTCGCCGCGCGGTCCAGGGTGAGGTAGTCCAGTCCGACGTCGCAGAGGAACTCCAGCCGGGCGCGGATTTCTTTGAGAAGCTGCTCGGCAACAACCCCGGCGCTCTCAGGAAAGTCGAGGTCGGCGAAGAACTCCCGCGCCGCCGCCACGGACAGGGCAGTTACGTCGGCGATTGACTTCCCGGCAATGCGTACGGCGAGGCTTTCGGGGCGCAAACGCGCGCCGTGGCAAGCCGGGCAGGGGACGTCCGCGACGAAGCGGTTGTGGTACTGCCTCATACCCGCGGACCGGGAAGACCGCCAGCGCCTCTCGCTTATAGCGACCAGACCATCGAAGGTCTTCTTGTAGCGATACGCCTGACCGCTACGGGTGCGGTACGTGAATTCAATCTCTTCGCCGTCGGAGCCGAAAAGAATCGCATGTTTCTGCTCCTGCGTTAGGTCTTTCCACGGCGTCTTTAGCTCGAAGCCGTAGTGACGTGCAAGACCCTCGAGTATATGATGCACCCTGACATCGGACAGCTCACCCCAGAGCGCAATCGCGCCGTCCTCGATGGACTTTGCGGGGTCGCTGATGATTAGGTCGGGGTCGGTTCGCGACACCACACCTAAACCTCCGCACTCGGGGCACATGCCATGCGGCGAGTTGAAGGAGAACATCTGAGGCGTAAGGTCTCCGAAGGTCGTGCCGCACACCGGACACGCGAACCGCTCGCTGAAGAGCAAGTCCTCACCGTCAACGATACTCGCGATGACCAGGCCGTTGGAGAGCTTCAGCGCCGTTTCCACCGATTCATTAAGGCGGCTGCGCAAACTATCCTTGATGACCACCCGGTCAACGACGATTTCGATGTCGTGTTTGATGTTCTCATCCAGACGGATACCCTCGCTTAGGTCGTACAATGTCCCGTCGATACGAACGCGGGCGAAGCCACCTCGGCGTGCGTCCTGAAGGATTGCTTTGTACTCGCCCCGCCGTCCGCGAACGACCGGAGCTAATATCTGCAGGCGCGTGCCCTTGGGAAGGTTCAGCAACCGCTCCACGATTTGCTGCGGGGTCTGGGTTGTAATCTCCCGTCCGCACTTGTGACAGTATGGGGTTCCGACGCGTGCATACAGGACGCGGAGGTAGTCGTGAATCTCTGTGACCGTCCCGACGGTGGAGCGCGGATTGCCGCTCGCGGACCGCTGCTCAATGGAGATTGCAGGCGAGAGGCCTTCGATATGGTCCACTTTTGGCCGTTCCATACGATCCATGAACTGCCGCGCATAGGTGGAAAGCGACTCGACATATCGCCGCTGCCCCTCCGCGTAAATCGTGTCAAAGGCCAGCGAGGACTTACCCGAGCCGCTGACACCGGTGAATACAACCAGCCGGTTGCGCGGTATCTCGACCGTGATGTTTTTCAGATTATGCTCATTAGCGCCGTAAACGACGATGCTGTCTCGGGACAAGCCTACCACTCCAGGCAATCTATCGAACATTTGCTCGGCTTATGTGCGAGTGCCGAACAATATATTGTATCGTTCGCCGGGGGAGATTGTCAACGGTTTGGGTGAAACGATGCTCTTTAGCGTAGCTACCCGCATTGTCATTCTGAGCGCAGCGAATGTAAGTGTTACGGAGAAGGGCCGGTGCAGGGAGGAGAAGGCGGAACACGCGAAGAGCTCGCCACGTTGGAAGCCTACTCGGAGAGGTTCACGCGGATCATTTCTGTAGCTCTCGCGACCACTTCATTTACGGAGATGGCGTTCATGCACGCATAATCGCTGCAGGTGGGTCTATGGCCGCACGGACCACACGGCTGGCGATGCCACAATACGCGGTCAATCCACCCATAGGGTCCTACCACTGCCGGGTCTGTCGGCCCGTAAAGGCCAAGCACCGGCGTCCCGACGGCCACCGCGAGATGCAGCGGGCCGGTATCATTTCCTATGACAAGCTGGCATCGCTGCAAGAGGGCCCCAAGATGGCGCAGTTTGATTCGACCTGCGAGGGAGACGACGCCTCCTCCGGCTGCATCAACAATTGCGTGGGCTGTGGGAGCATCGCTCTCTCCGCCCACTATCACACACCGCAGCCCTTGCTGGGTCAGTTTTGCGGCGACTTGTGCAAATCGCTCCGCCGGCCAGCGTTTATGGACCTCGGATGCGAATGGGAGTAACGCTACAGGCGGCTCCTGCAGCAGTCCCTCGGATTTGAAGAGCTCATCAACATGCACCTGCGCTTCGGCGGACGGTTGGAACGCAAAATCCACCGGATAAGGCTTAGCTCCAAGCGCCTTGGCCATTTGCAGGTGCCTATCCACAATGTGAGTACTCGACCCGTTCACCAGGATATTGTTAAACCACCAGTTAAGCTCGCGACGCTCATCGGCGAAGCCCAAACGGTTTGGAATGCGGGCGATAACGCCCAATAGCGCCGCCTTGAGGTGCCCCTGCATGTCCATTGCTACATCAAATCGCCGCTTGTGCAGCGAAGGCACCAACCGCAACCACTCACGCACCCAAATAGTGTGAGGCCATTTGTCCAGTGGTCTTGGAGGCACTACCACTACTTCGTCAATAGCGGGGTGCCCCATAAGAATCTCAGTCGCGGGTGGCTGAGCAGCCCACGTTATCCATACGTTAGGGAAAGCACGTTTCAGGGCCGTGGCGACCGGCACCGCCATCACCACGTCCCCGATACAGCTCATTTTGAGGATAAGGATTCTATGTGTCGGCTCGGCTTTGGTTTGCATTGGACGGATTCCATTTCCATAGTATCAAGAACGGAGAGCGGGTCCCGAATGGAGACTTCAGGCACATGGCCGGGCGGTTCAAGCGTCAGGAGCTGCTGTAGACTGGGTATGCAGCATCGCCGACGCTCGTTCGAGCACCTCGTCCACCGAGATTTTCGTCATGCACATATAGTCGCTGCACGTGGGCTTACGGCCGCAAGGTGCGCAAGGTAGGCGGTGCCACAAGACGTAGTCAAGCCACCCATACGGCCCCACTTTGTTCGGATCCGTCGGTCCGTACAGCCCCAGCACCGGTGTTCCGACGGCCGCCGCGATGTGAAGCGGCCCGGTATCGTTCCCTATGACAAGCCGGCAACGACGAATAAGCGCTGCGAGCTGCGGGAGGTTGGTCCGGCCTGCAAGGGAGACGACGCCGCCACCGGCCGCATCGGCTATCTCCTCGGCGGCCTGGATGTCTTGCGCTCCACCGATTATAACGCACCGCAATCCCTGCCGGGTCAATCGCTTGGCGACCTGTGCAAATCGTTCCCCTGGCCAGCACTTGTGGGTGTCGGATGCGAACGGAATCAGCGCGACGAGATGTTCCCCCAGCAATCCTTTGGCTCCGAGAAGCTCTTCGATATCCACGTCCGCTTCAGGGGGTGCAGGAAACGCGAAATCGACCGGATACGGCTCTGCTCCGAGCGCCCTCGCCATCTGAAGGTACCGGTCCACAGCGTGAACGCCTGCCGCCTCCACTGGTATGTTGTTGAGCCGTCGGTTCAGCTCCCTGCGTTCGTCCGCGAAGCCCAGCCGCCGCGGCGCACGGGCAATGCAACCCAGAACAGCCGCCTTGAACAAGCCTTGCAGGTCTACTGCTACGTCGAATTTCCCTTTCCGAAGCGTCGGTGCAAGGCGGAGCCATTCGCGGGCGTAGAACCAGGCTGCCGACAGACCGCCATGCTGAGGTCTGCGTACCGGCAGGACTTCATTCACGGCCGGGTGGCCGGACAGAACCTGCGCCGCCGGTGCCTGCGCCGCCCAGGTAATCCACAGGTCAGGATACGCACGCTTGAGCGCGACGGCGACAGGCATCGCCATCACGACATCGCCGATTGAGCTGAGCTTAAGGATTAGCAGGCGATGAGGCGGCTCAGGGGGTGTCTTCAAAGAGTGTCTCTCCTGTTGAGCTACTTACCCGGGCTAACTCGTCGACGCCGGACAGTACGTTGCCACGCAGTGAGGTCACGGCTGCGGTATAGCCAGAATCTCGCTGTCGAATGCTCCGGTTGTCCAGACCGGCTCCACTTGATATCCCCACGCTGCCAGAAGATTGGAGCATTCTTTCTGAAGCTCCTCACTGTGCAGCGACAGAAGTATGGTCGGACGGCTGCGGGCGATAACTTTCGCGGCGCCCTTGAGAACGGAGAGTTCCGCCCCCTCGACGTCAATCTTCATGACATCCGGCGGAGGCAACGCTCCATTGCTGACAGCATCGTCCAGGGATATAACGTCGACTTCCAGAGTGCCATCAGGCGCGAGGCAGCCGGTTCCCGTTCCGGTGCCCGGGGAGAAACGAGCCCGGCCGGAGCGCTCCCCGACGCACTTGTCCACGACTGTCACATTCTGGCAGCCGTTCAAGTGGATGTGGCGTCGAAGTTGTTTTAGGTTGAACGGCAATGGCTCGAACGCTATTACTCGGCCGCTCGGACCGACCGCCAATGAACCGATGATAGTGTAATAGCCCATGTGCGCCCCTACGTCGTATATGACTTGTCCTTCTCTCAACTGACTCCGGAACACGCGCGTGCCCTCCGGCTCATAGTTGCCCGTAAAGAACTTGATGGAACTGCTCACGGTCCATAGCTTCCCTCTGAGAGGGCCTGTCAGTATGGGCAGAACAAGCCAATGAATGGCATTTCGGATTATTATTCGGTGAAATCGGCAGCGTGTTATTCTAAATCACCCTATCGTTCGTGCGCAGAGACCAGTGGCCGTCGTCATAGGCTGTTCTGCCGGCCGTGGACGAAGCCGCGTGCCCGCGCAACATACAGACTGGTGGAATGGTCGGCTACTAGAGGCATAATTACAACTTTTCCGCCATATTCTTGTATAATCTTTCCCTCCGGCAGCTCCTCGGGCCGATAGTCACCACCCTTGACATGGATAGCAGGTCGCACGGCGCGGATGGTCTCAACCGGGTCCAATTCATCGAAGAGAGTGACAAAGTCGACCGAGTCTAGCCCGCACAGAGCCGCGGCCCGCGCCTCCTGTGGCACAATCGGCCGGTCCGCGCCCTTGAGTTGACGCACGGAGGCGTCCGAGTTCATCCCCACGACAAGCAAGTCCCCCAGCGAGCGCGCATAGCGCAGAAGGCGGAAGTGGCCGGCGTGCAGGATGTCAAAGCAGCCGTTGGTGAACACGACAACGGCGCTTTTGTCAAATGTATCACGGAATCTCGCAAAGGCCTGACGGTCCACAAGAACTCCCATTGATACCCCTCCCGTGAGTAAACCATGGAGTGGTTGATTGGCACATAGGCGTACTTTTCTATCAGTGCCGATGTTGTTTCCGTGACGGCTTCAACTGGAAGAGCTTTCCGCCTGCATCTGGCGGATTCCCCTCCAGCGGTCATTAAGCCACATCCACTGCTCCGGGTGCCGCCGGATAGCCTCCTCAACGTGGTCGCTTATCGCCTGCATCAAGCGGCGGATCTCCTCCTCCGGCTCATCGGCCGCAGGGTCCGCCAGTAGCATCGGTTTCAGCTCGCAAACATGCCGCCCGTCGGGCTTGCGGTAGAACGCGGCGGGCACGATGGCGGCTCCCGTCTTCATTGCCAGCTTCGCTGACCCGTTCGGACACAACACCGGCGTCCCGAAGAACTGAACTTGGACGGCGTTGGGACCCGGGAGTGTGTTCAAGTCGCTGAGGATACCGACGATGCTGTTGTTCCGCAGGCACCGAATTACCTGCCGTGTGTCGTCCCGTCCGACCACATTCATGCCGAACTGCGTCCGAATTCGGTAGACCCATGATTCGAGACACGGATCATCCATAGCGCGGGCTATCACTGTTAATGAGTAACCCGCCGACACCAGTCGCATACCTCCCAGCTCCCAGTTCCCGAGGTGCCCCGTTCCGAGGATGACCCCCTTGCCGCGTGCCAATGCCTCATCCAGGTTCTCGCGGCCTATGATGTCATAGTTCTCGTTGAGCCACCCTTGAGGCTGTGCAGGGAGCAGCGAGAACTCGGCGAGATTCCGCCCGAGGTGTCGAGCGCACGCGCGGGCCAGGCGGACCCTCTCCTCGGCAGACAGCTCCGCGCCGAATGCGGTCTCGAGATTACGTAGCATGATCCGCCTGCGGGAAGGGATGCACGCATACAGAACATCCCCAAGCAGTTCGCCTACTCGGAATGCGGTCTCACGCGGCAGAGCCTGCAGGAGAACGCGTACAAACCCGACTATTGCCCGGCCGACCCGGTTTTCGAGCTTCTTGCGCGCCTGCGACTTCCTGGGTCGGGTGGCAGCGGGGTTTTCTTTGCCTACATGTGCCTTCCCAGCCGATTCAGTAGCCATGTTGCGCTCTCTCCGCCCACGTGAGAAGTCGCTCTACCCAGCTTCCGCCGGATAGAATCTCGAATTCGACCTCGAGGACGTAAACTGGCTGCGCATTCTCAATATCGGGCAGCTTGACGGCATCTTTTTCGGTGGTGACGATGATTTCAGCTCCTGCGTGCATGGCACGCTCAAGCGCGTGCGACAGTTCGATGGCGGAATACGAGTGGTGATCGGGAAAACGTATCGGCATGACCGCGCCGGCACCAATGTCCCGAAGCGACTGCTCGAAGGAGAAAGGATTGCCGATGCTTGAGAGCGCACCGATGCGCCGCCCGCGGATTGAGTCCAGGGGCGCCTGTTCTCCTGTCGTCAGTTGGCGGAGCCCTGCAGGACTGTGGCGCGCCTCTACAACGGATTCGCCGACGGCGTCGTATGCTATCCCGCGCAGCATTCTCAGAGTCTGCTCGTCCGCCTGATCCACCCGTGTCAGCCACACGGCGTCGGCTCGACGAAGCGCTCCCAACGGTTCTCGAAGAAGCCCTGCGGGAAAGAGGCGGGCAAGCGCGGCAGGTCGGGTGGTGTCCAGCAGGACAATCTCGTAGTCTTTGGCGATGCGCCAGTATTGAAATGCATCGTCGAGGATTACCACATCCGCGAGATTCGAAAGCAGCTCGGCACACACTCGTTCCCGTTTCTTCCCGACTGCCACAACTGCTCCCGGGGTTGACACCGCCAGCATGTAAGCCTCGTCACCCGCCTCTTGTGGCGTTGCGAGAATACGGCTTCCGTCCGACACAAGCTGCGACGGAACTGAGCCCGCCCGCCGATACCCTCTTAGAATGCCAGGAACCGGCTGGCCGTGGTCTTGCCGGTACCACCCAACGTCAGATTGCCGACGCCGACAATGAACTGCTCCGCCCGTTGAGGGTGGAGCCATCCCCAGTCATACAGGGCGCGATTCGAGCGCACGCCGACACTGTAAGCCGCCGCCGCACCTGCAAGAATTCCCCGTGTGAACTGCGCGAATGGTCCCTTTTGTCGGCCCGAGACGGCTTGCTCCCACGCTTGCCCGAGGCCTCTTTGTTGGTTGTGTTCCATTGAGGTCACCCGGGTTGTGACAACAATGCCGCAGCCGCCATACCACATTGGCGGGCGGCACCACGGCTGGCTTCAATCATCTCTTGCCCTTTGCGCGCGATTTCCTCCAGGCGGTCGGGCGCATCGAGAAGCTCCAGCATCCCCTGGGCGAGGGATTTCGCGTCGCGCACCTGGAACCCGACCCCTTGAGCAAGGGCGG
>JALGUK010000057.1 GCA_029820875.1 Candidatus Zipacnadia bacterium | reverse complement strand
CATCCTTGATAAGGTCAACCGGGCTATCAGTGGAGCACGACGGATAGACGAGAACGCCTTCCTGCGTCGTGCGCTCCGGAGACGTTTCCAATTTGACACCGTCCTGAGCCTCAATCCCACCACCCAGGAATGTTACCTGCTGGCGACGAAAGTTGCTCCTACCGATATTACAATCCTCATCGAAGGCGCAACCGGTACCGGCAAGGAGTTCTTGGCCCGCTGGATTCACTATCTCAGCCCTCGCGCCGACAACCAATTTCTAACGATTAATTGTGCTGCTCTGCCCGAACCGCTCCTCGAAAGCGAATTGTTTGGACATGAAAAGGGTGCTTATACGAGTGCAGGCGCTGCGAAGCCCGGATTGCTCGAGGTCGCTGACGGCGGCACTGTCCTCCTCGATGAAATCGGCGACATGCCCCTCTCCACTCAGGCCAAGTTGCTGCGCTTCCTCCAGGAAAAGACGTTCCAGCGGCTGGGCGCCACCAAAACCACACATGTTGATGTCCGCATCATCGCCGCTACTAACAAGAACTTGATTGAAGAAGTGGAAAAAGGTGCATTCCGTCAGGACCTTTATTACCGAATCGGCGTTTTCACTCTTTACCTTCCCCCCCTTCGCGAACGGCCGGAGGATATCCACCTCTTCGCACGCCATCTGATACGCAAGTACGCCGCAAGAATGGCCAAAGAGCCCCCTGCGCTTACCCCCGAGGCGGTTGATGCCCTTCTGGCGCACTCGTGGCCCGGTAACATCCGCGAGCTTGAGAATTGCGTTCAGCGCTCCGTGCTCCTTTGCGACGGGTCAGCAATCACTCCGGCGCACCTACATCTACATCACCGCACAACCCGGTCGTCCGCTCCTCCACTGCCACTGCGAGATGCGGAGAGGCAGCATATTCTATCTGCATTGGAGTATGCAGACTGGGACGTGCGCGATGCTGCAAAGTTGCTTAAAATCGATCCGCGTACCCTTCGGTCCAAGATGCGCAAGTATCATTTCAGTGCCCCACGCCCCTCGTGAAAAGCCTTTTAGACTCCCATAGGCGATGTTGCTGGATGGTGAACCCGGGTTCACTGACAGCAGTGTATTTTTTAGTAAGTACTGTCGAGGTTTATGGTGACCTTGTATGAATGGTGATGGCAGCAGGTTGCGAGGTAGCTGATGGTGTTAGTAGGGATGGTGAACCTGGGTTCACCATATGGATAACGACTGAAGAAACGGTGGAGGGGGCGGAGTGCAGGGGCCGCGAGATGACGCGGCCCCTGCACGTGGAAAAACTGTTTGTGTTAGGCAGCCATAGCCTTGACAATATCTGCGCGACTGACGATTCCGAGAAGCTTACCCGTCTTGGGGTCTACAACGGGCACGCGCTTGATTCTCTTCTTCATCAGCAGTTGAGCGATTTTTTTGACGGGTTCGTTGGGACCGACAGTAACTACAGGGCTTTTCATGACAGTCCCAACCTTGGTGTTGGCCCTGGCGGTGAGGACATCGGCCTCTGTTACGATGCCGACCATATTCTTGTCTGCGTCCAGGACCGGGGCGCCGCTGATGTTCTTCTTGGCGAGCAAGGCTTGAAGCTGTTTGACTGTATCCGTGGGTGCAACCGTCACAACGCGCTTCGACATGATGTCCTTGGCCTTTAGAGCTGGCATTGAGGTTCCCCCAGTTGTGTGAGATGGATGGTACAGCAGGGGCTAAGTAATACGAACCTCCTTTCATTATGCAATGTGCCCGGGGGTACGGCCGTGGCCGGGTGAATGTGAAATAATGGAAGATGAGGCCAGCTATGTCGAGCTATGCGACGTAATACGGTTCACCCAAAGGCTTGATGTGCATTGTTAGGGCAATATTTTATGAAAGAGCGAAACTCTGTTTATTGAGTTCGCAACGACATTGGTCTTTTCCTGCCAGATAAGTTTAATATTCTGCAGTCGGAATAAGAATTGCAGGTGACATCTGGATGGAGCGACAAGAACAGGCCTCGCCCCTCGGCTATGGTCCAAAACAGGTTACAGAAAAATGGAACCGGTTATCTCACAAGACGAAATTGATGCATTGTGGAACTCAATGTTTCAGGAGGAGGGGGAAGGACGAAGCGGCCAATGGACCGAGGTGAGGCAATATGACTTCCGGGAGGGGTCCCAGCTTTCGCAACATGCTATTGATGCGCTTCGGGAAGTTGTAGAGAAGCTGTCACGCTACATCGAACAGAACCTCAGAGGCTACCTCCGGTCTGCAGTCCAGTGTTCACTGACGTTGATTGAAGAAGGGCGGTATCGGGATTTCCTCGCCGGAATTCCGGACCGAACGGTAATCGGGGAGATCGCATGCCCGCCCTTACAGGGAAACGTTCTTTGGGAAATCAACTTCAACGTGGCCTTCGCCATAGTAGAAAGGATGATGGGGTGGGAGGGGCCGACCTCGCCGCCGGACCGAGATCCGACACCGCCCGAGATGAGCTTGATAAGCGGCGTTATGGAGCGCCTAAGCGGGTGGCTTGAGACCGCTGCGCGAGAGACGCTTGGTATCAAGCCGAGACTCAGCCAACTGCTGATTCCGCCGGCACATGTCAACAACATGGCGGAATCCGAGCCGGTGGTACTGGCGGTAATGGAGTTGGGGTTGGGGGAGGTCAGCGGTTCAAGCACGATGTGCATCCCAATCAGCATGCTGCTTCCCATACGGGAGCAGTTGCAACGGGCACAAGCTGCCGCCTTACAACCGAAGAGCCAAGATGGGACGATGCGGGTCCAAGTGCGAGCCGCTCTTAAGCGAGTGAAGGTGCTGGTGCGGGCTGAACTGGGAAGCGGGGAAATCATGATAGGCGAGCTGATGCGTTTGAAGAAGGGTGACATCGTGGAACTAAGCAGAGATGTCGGGGAATATGCGGACGTTGTAGTCGGCGATAGAGTTTGCTTCCGCGGCGTGCCTGGATATCGGGGCAAGCGAGTTGCGGTGGAGATCCGTGAAGTACTGGCGCCACTGCGTGCTAAAACAGGATGAAGATAAGGCCGATAACAAATGAGGCAAGGCCTTCCAACCATGGATGCGATTCGATGACGTAGGTGATATTTCATGGAGGCAGAAACGACAAGCCATTCGCGTCCAGGGCGCGTGCGGGTTTTGATTGTAGATGATTCCGCGCTGGTGCGCCGGATGCTCCGCCAGGTTCTGGAACAAGACGCAGCCATCGAAGTGGTCGGCACTGCCTCCAACGGGGCAGAGGGCCTACGCATGGTAGAGACTTTTAAGCCGGACGTAGTGACCCTTGATGTGACGATGCCGGTTATGGACGGCCTTACGATGCTTCGCCGGATTATGGCGGAGGCCCCCCTTCCTTGTGTCATGGTCAGCGCGCTCACGCAGGAAGGCGCCCAGACGACTATAACGGCGCTACAGCTCGGGGCTGTAGATTTCGTGCCCAAGCCTGGGGTTCACGGAATCAAAAGCCTTCGAGAGCAGGCTTACACGATTGTCGAGAAAGTGAAGGCGGCAGCAAAGGCAAAAGTGTTCGGTCCTGCACGTAAGAAGCCGCGACCTACGCGCAAAAGGGTCGCCGGAAGGGGGGCTCCGCGGCGGTCGGTCGTAGCGATAGGGGCATCAACAGGCGGGCCGAAGGCATTGATGGACGTAGTTCCGCTGCTGCCGGGAGATCTACCAGTTCCGGTGCTGATTGTTCAGCACATGCCAGGTGCCTTTACGGGGTCATTCGCATCACGGATGGACGAGGCGAGCAACTTACGGGTGAAGGAGGCTGAGCCGATGGAGACGATGATGCCAGGGAGGGCCTACTTGGCGCCTGGAGGCATTCACATGCGAGTTGGAGGCAACAGTCGGCGCAAAATCATACTGACGAAGGAACCGGAGGATGCGCTACACCGCCCCTCCGTGGACGTTCTGATGGAGTCGGTGGTTGATACATACGGTGGTGATGCGGTAGGAGTACTTCTTACGGGAATGGGGGCGGACGGAGCGGAGGGGATGCTCGCGCTTCACAAGTCAGGCGGCGTGACGATCGCGCAAGATGAACAGACGAGCACAATTTTCGGCATGCCCAAGGAGGCGATTAGGAGGGGAGCCGCGCGGAGGGTGCTGCCGATTGAAGATATTGCGGAGGCGATAGTGGATGCAGTAGTGCCGGCGGCCTGAACATCAGGTCATCATCCATAGCACGGAAATGCGAGCGAGCATAATTTGATATGGCTTGCTCAAAAAAGAAATGGTGGAGCCAATGGGAAAGACTGCTTTAACCGTTGACGACGCGCTGTTTATGAGGATGATGCTGCGCAAAATCCTGGAGGGAGCGGGCTATGAGGTTCTCGAGGCGGAGAATGGAGCCGCCGGATTGGCCACATACCAGGAGGCCACGCCGGACGTAGTATTCATGGACATCACGATGCCACAGATGGATGGAATTGCAGCGACCAAGGAGATTATGTCCGTCGACCCAAATGCGTATGTAGTGATGTGCACGGCTGTGGGACAACAGCAGCAGGTGATGGAGGCAATACAGGCAGGTGCGAAGGATTACATTATGAAACCGTTTGAGCCGGAAAAGGTATTGCAGGCAGCCGCGAAGGCGACAGGCAGTTAAGAGGAGGTTAGGTCGTGAAGGCCGAATTCGTCGAGCCATTTGTTCAGAGCACGTTTCACGTTCTGTCCATGGTGGCGGGGCTTGAGACGGAAAGGGGAGCACTTGCACTGCGTAAAGGCAAGACGTTCACAGCGCAGCAACTTAACGTGGTAATCGGAGTCAACGGGGATATTGAGGGGGTAGCAGTATATGGGATGGCGCTTACGACGGCTCAGAAAATCGCCGGCGCCATGCTGGGGCAGCCTGCAACGGCGTTCGATGAAATGGCAGCGAGCGCCATCGGTGAAATGGCGAACATGATCAGCGGAGGTGCAATGACAAGTCTCTCGGCCGTGGGATACAACTGCCAGATAACGCCGCCTTCGATGATACGAGGAGTGGGTACGGAAATCACAACAATAACACCTTCGTTAGTAGTGCCGGTTCGGACACAATTCGGGAAGATGGAAATCAGCCTTGCGCTGGTAGAGAAGTCTAGTTAGAACTTGGGCGAAAGGGAACAGGGGCAATGGAAATTGATATGACTGAGCTCCTGGAAGTTTTTTTGGCTGAGAGCGATGAACAGATCGCCACTCTCGAGGAAGATATTCTGGAACTGGAAAAACCGGGGGCTGACACAGCGCTTATACAGGAGCTCTTTCGAGTGGCCCACACGCTCAAGGGAGGTGCGGCATCGCTGGGGCTTGATAAACTCGCCCAGGTGACGCATGCGCTCGAGAGTGCGCTGGGGAAGGTACGAGACGGGACGAGAGAAGTGGATGCGGAGTTAGTGGACGTCCTGCTCACGTCGCTGGACATGATAAAACGGTTGAGTGAGAGGGCCGGCGGAGACGACGGGGATATAGAAATTTCCGGCGTGTTGCAACTGCTGGGTGCGGTTGCAGCAGACAGCGAACGACAGGAGGCTGAGGCTTGTTCGGACGTGTCGGAGCCAATTGACGAGGCTACAATGCCGGTGCAGGAGATGCTCGCCGCCGGGGAAGCGGCCGTGGACGTGTTGGTCACGCTGTCAGAAGACTGCGTGATGAAGGGGGTTAGAGCGACTCTCGTCATTGCGGAGTTGGCAGGACTTGGAAGGGTGCTCAAGACAGTACCCGCGCGAAGCGAAATCGAAGCAGAGAGATTTGAAAGGAAGTTCAGGGTAGTACTTGCATCGGAGATAGAGCCGGAGGCGATTGTGCAGAGGGTGCAGGCGCAGGCAGAGGTGGCCGATGTGCAAGTGGTTCCAATGAGCGAGCGCGGGGGTGCCGCAGAAGAAGGGGAAGATGTACAGCTTCTGGGAGAGATTCTGGTTTCGGAGGGGAAGGTCAGCCCCGGCGATATTCAAGATGCGTTGAAGAGGCAGGCACCCATCGGGCAGATTCTGATAGAGCAGAAGAAGGTAAAGCCCGAAGATGTTGAGCAGGCGCTGACGAAGCAAGGACAGCAACGGCTGGCGGGGGCGCGGGGAATCCGAGTGGACATGAGAGTGCTGGACAGCTTAATGAATTTAATCGGGGAATCGGCAGTGGTTTCAGCGCGGGTTTCACGGGTGACAAAGGCACTTCACGCAATGCGGTTGTCGGAAATTGGCGATGAAGTAGGGGAGCTTGCAAACGCAGCAGATCTGAGCGAACGGATATCCGAGGAGCTGCAAACAATTCTTTTGAACATGCGGCTGCTGCCTATCCGGACTATTTTCCAAAAGTTTCCGCGAGTGGTACGGGATGTAGCTCGAGCGAGGCATAAGGAAGTGGAACTGGTTACGCGCGGCGGGGAGACGCTTGTTGACAAGGCGGTACTCGACCGGTTGGGCGATCCGTTAATGCATGCGATTCGCAATGCAGCGGACCATGGAATTGAGACTTCCGAGGAGCGAAAGGCGCAAGGGAAGGCCCCTGAGGGGAGAATCATACTGCAGGCGAGGCGGGAAGGAGAGAGCATTGTAATTGAGGTTATTGACGACGGGCGAGGGATGGATGCGGAGCAAATCCGGCGGAAGGCGGTCGAGAAGGGGATGATTACGGTGGAGGAAGCAGAGGTGCTCAGCGATGAGGATGCGCTGCGACTGATACTTAGGCCTGGGTTCAGCACGATGGAGCAGGTAACCGACATTTCGGGCCGCGGAGTGGGTATGGATGTCGTGGCGGCGACAATGAAGGAGCTAAACGGGCGGGTGGATATCCTGTCGGAGCCGGGAAAAGGAAGTACACTCAGATTGACCATTCCTGTCAAGAGACTAATGATGGACCTGCTGCTGATAAGCGCCTGTAAGCAGCGCTACGGGGTCCCATTGGAGGCGGTTGCTGAGACGACGCGCATAAGGAAGGCAGCGGTCCGAACAATCGACAGGCAAGAAGCTACTTTTCTGCGCGGGAGTCTTTTGCCACTGGTGAGGCTGCAAGACGTAATGGAGTTGGGAGAGACGGAGGAGGCGAACCGTGAGGAGTTGCCGGTAGTTGTGCTGAAGTTGGGCGAGAAACGCTTGGGTGTAATAGTGGATCGAATCGAGGAGCATCAAGAGGTAATGCTGAAGGAGTTGCGCTGGGAGTTCGGAGAGCTGCGAGGGATAATGGGGGCGGCGATATTGGAGAATGGTGAAGTAGTTATGGTGCTGGCGCCGGATGGGGTTGCAGAATTAGCACAAGAGACAGCAAGAGGGCTTGCACGCTGGAACTAAGACAGCATGGTGCCGGCAATACCTGCCGGCGCACAGGCGGCTACGCTACGTGTCTGCGAGCAAGCGGTCCACAATCTCGACAAGTTGCTGGGGTTCAAACGGTTTGGTGAGGTAGAAGTCTGCGCCGATGCCCCACCCTTGAGCGATATTCGCGTCATCAGCCAGAACGGTAAGCATGACAACCGGAAGGCTCTCGGTCTCGGGATTGGAGCGGATGGTCCGCAAGACCTGCCAGCCGTCCATTACGGGCATCTTCACGTCCAGGACGATGAGGTGAGGGCGTTCCTGCTCTATCTTTTGCAATGCCTCCCTTCCTTCGACGGCCTCAACCACCTCATAGCCAGCCAACTCCAGGTTTTCGCGCACCAAGCAACGAATCGCATCGTCATCGTCCACCGTCAAAATCTTGTAGGTTGCCACTGTGTTCCCCCCTTCGAACGCCCCCCCGTTACGCTCTGGGAAAAGCGTTAATTTATTCGCGCACAGATTGAATATTTCCTGCAAACTGCTGCATCGAAACCGTTTGTCGAATTGAAGGCGATACACGGATGCGGAGGTTGTCCTGGCGCACAACGGGAAGATAATGGCATATGCGGCCAATGCTTAAACGGACTGGAGTGGATGGCCATGTTTCACTGGGTGGTTATTGCAAGCGGCGCGCTGGTGCTGATAGCGAGAGGCTTTACCGGCATTGTGCCGGAGGGAGCGATGGTGGAAAAGGCGGCACCAGTTCACAGAGGGGCCGGCCTGGGGTCTGGACGGGCTGCTTTATTTCAGCGACATTCCGGCGAACACCGTATACAAGATGGACAGTGCGGGGCATGTAGCTGTATTCCTTCGGCCGAGCGAGAAGGCGAATGGACTTGCGATAAATGGTGGTACGAATCACTCCTGAAAAGGTCGTGACGGTGCTCGCGGAGCGCTTCAAGGACGGGCGGTTCAACAGCCCGAATGACTGCACGATTGCAAGGGATGGAACAATCTACTTCACCGATCCCAGCTACGGGTTGGGGGACCGACCGAGGGAACAACCATGCGAAGGAGTGTATAGGATTTCGGCGCGAGGGGAAATCACGCGCGTTGTAGATGATATGACGCGGCCGAACGGGCTGGGCATAAGCGCGGACTCGGCGCGTAAGGCCATACGGGCCTACGCAATAGCACAAGACGGCGGTGTAAGCGACGGGCGGGACTTCGCTTCGCTTGAGTCGGAGAATGAAGGCGTGCCGGATGGGATGACGCTTGATGAAGAGGGGAACGTTTACTGTGCTGCAGGAGGAGGAGTGTGGGTATTCTCGCCCGCGGGAGAGCACATCGGAACCATCGAGACGCCAGAGGTCCCAGCAAACTGCACATTCGAGGTCCCAGCAAACTGCACATTCGGCGGTTCGGACCTCAAAACGCTGTACATTACAGCGCGTACGTCCGTCTATCGCATTGGGCTGAATATCAAAGGGTTGAAGTGGACCAAGGAGCGATAAGAAAGCGGGACGGGAGTAACGGATAGGGAGAGTCACGGCGAATGCTAAGAACGCTCGCACTGTTTCTGGGTATTGCAGGAGCGACGGGTATGAGCAGGATGGAAAACTTCGGCCCGGAGTACTTTGAATACGTCAAGTCGCCTGCGAACCCGGTTCTGCAGAGGGGAACAGACTCGTGGGAGGCGCTTGGGGTGTTGCACATCTGTGTGTTGAGGTGGGTGGAGACCGGAGAATACATGATGTGGTACACGGGAATGGC